>DIWN01000068.1 GCA_002423495.1 Anaerolineaceae bacterium UBA6105
TCGCTTGCAGCATTTCCTGGTGGGTAAACTGTTCTATCTTTCGCACCTGGCGTCTTTCGGATGGTCTGGCGAGTGTAATGGCAATGCCAGTCCTGCCAGCCCGACCCGTGCGTCCAATTCGGTGGACAAAAGTCTCAGTCTCTTCAGGAATGTCGTAATTGAAGACATGCGTGATCCCTTCCACATCCAATCCGCGGGCAGCCACATCGGTTGCCACCAAAACCTTCACCTGTCCCGCTCTAAAGCGTGCCATGGTATGCTCACGGGCTTCCTGGCTCAGATCGCCTGAAAGCGCTTCGGATGGGTAACCCCGCAGATTGAGTTCGTTGACCAACTCGCCGGTTCGCACCCGCGTGCGGGTAAATATCAGTGCCGAACTGATTTCTTCCATCTCGAACAAACGTGTCAGCACAGCCAGTTTGTCGTGCTCATTCACGTAGTAAACACGCTGCTCTGTGGCTGCGACGGTGACCTGTTCAGCCTGGATTGCGATCGTTTTGGGATTGCGCAGATACCTGCGGGCCAGCTCTCGTATCCTGGAGGGCAGGGTTGCTGAGAAAAGCGTGGTCTGTCGTTCGTCCGGCGTGGCAGCCAGAATTGCCTCAACATCCTCCACGAAACCCATCGAGAGCATCTCGTCTGCTTCATCCAACACGACGGTATGCACTTCGGTAAGATCCAGGCGTCCGCGTTTAATCAGATCCAAAATGCGCCCGGGCGTGCCCACCACCACCTGCACCCCACGGCGCAGCTGGTTGAGCTGCTGGCTGTAGGACGTGCCGCCGTAGACAGTTAACACGTTCACATTCATGAACTGACCCAGCGACTGGATCATTTCAGTCACCTGCAGAGCCAGTTCGCGGGTGGGGGCAACCACCAGTGCCTGGGGCAGGTATTGCTGAGGGTCAATGCGGTTGAGAATCGGCAGCGCAAAGGCAGCCGTTTTGCCGGTGCCGGTTTGAGCCTGCCCGGTTACGTCGCAACCTTCCTGCATCAGGGGGATGATCCCAGCCTGGATTGGGGTGGGCTGGGTGTAACCCAGCGCGGTGATTGCCTGCACCAGTTCGGGGCGCAGGTTAAAATCTTCAAAATTTACGGTCATCAAAACTCCATTTTCTAAGTAAGAGCAGGCACAGGCAAGCACATGCCATTGGCATGCTCAGCGCCACACATTATTCATTTTTACTCAGGGGGATGTCTTGATTATTCCGTACTGTTCTCTGCAATGTGCTTTGCCTCGCGGCGCGGCACTCCCTAACAAAACCAGCTATGTTTTGGAACGTCCAAAACCTACACCCAAAATAAAAGTCCTCACGCGAGAACTGCAGAAGTATACCACTGATTGTCTTTGCCGGGGTAAGCTGCGTCCAATCGTAAGAGGTTGCTCATCCTCAACATTAAAAGCACTTGTCGCCGTTAGAATACCATGGCAATCCGCCATTTTGAACAAGTCATGCATCAGATTTCCATACTTGGCTCTCTTTTGCTTTATAATCGATACTAACAATCTATTAACCCAACTCTTTCCTGGAGGAAAAATGAAAAAGTATTTGCTGTTAGCAGTGGCCTTGGTCTTAGTGGGAGCCATACTGGTTGGCTGCGCGTCCGAACCAACTTCAGTTCTCGACAAGATCCAGAAAGCAGGAAAGGTGTCGGTCGGAACTTCCGCCGATTACCCGCCCTATGAGTATCTCGATGACGCAGGCAACAAGACCGGTTTCGACATCGAACTGATGGCCGAAATCGCCAGGCGCATGGGTGTCGAGCTTGAATGGGTGGACATGCCCTTCGACAGCCTCGTGGCTGCCGTCGCCGGCGGTAAGCTGGATATGTCCATCTCCTGCTTCAACTACGACGAAGAGCGCGACAAGATCGTCGACTTCTCCGAAGCCTACTACACCACCGAAGACGCCTTCGTGGTCAGCAGCGCTTTCGCCGGAACCATCACCGCCCCTGAAGATGCCGCCAACTACAAGGTCGGCGTGCAGTCCGGCACCGTGCAGGACGGCTGGCTGACCGACAACCTGGTCGCCACAGGTTTGCTGCCCGAAGCCAATCTCTCGCGCTATGAACGCGTCGACCAGGCAGCTCTGGACCTTGCCAACGGGCGTATCGAAGTGTTGATGGGCGATTATGTGCCGATCCAGGCTTTGGTTGCCCAAAATCCCGACCTGCGCGTGGTCTACAACGGCGTTCTCTCCACCGGTCCGATCAACATCGTTCTGCCCGATGGCGACACAGCCCTCAAAGCCGAAGTCGATCGCATCATCAAGGAACTCCAGGCTGAGGGCTTCATCGATCAGCTGGCGGTAAAGTACTTCAGCGAGTAATCACACCCGCTCGCAAATTTTTAGCTAGTTACTAAGACAGGGGCTGCTCAACTTGCAGCCCCTGGATCAAAGGGAGCAGCCTTTGGATTTTGGTCAGTTCCTTTCTTATATTGGTTCCGGCACGGTGCTCACCGTAGGCGTGACGCTCATCGCGCTGCCGGCTGGGTTATTAATCGGGACGCTGCTGGCGCTGCTCTACGTCTACGGCGGCAAGGTGGCTGCCAGGATCATGAATCTCTACAGCACCGTCTTCAGAGGCATCCCGCCTGTAGTCTTGCTGTTTATCCTGTTTTTTGCCGTGTCAAAGGGCATCAACCTCTCCGCCTTCTGGGCAGGCTCGCTTTCGCTGGGGGTGGTGAGTAGCGCCTACCAGATGGAGATCGTGCGCGGCGCGGTGCTTTCCGTCAGCGGAGATCAGCTCATGGCAGCCCGCGCGGTTGGCCTCAGCCGAATGCAAGCCATCCGCAACGTGGTGCTGCCCCAGGCAGTCAGGCTGGCAATCCCGCCCTGGTCCAACGAAGCCGCAATCGTGATCAAGGACTCCTCCCTGGTCTATGCCCTGGGCGTTCCTGAGATCCTGCGACGCGCGCAGCTGATCGGCGCCAGCTCCCGGCAATACCTGCTGGCATATCTCAGCGCCGCCGTCATCTACTTTTTGCTGGTATCCCTGACCACCCGCTTGTTGAACCATCTCGAACATAAACTCAGCATCCCTTCCAACCCTTAGCCCGCGGAGTATGCGCCATGCCTAAACCCATCCTGACCATCAAAAACCTGACCAAAACTTATGGTCAGAATGTTATCTTCCAGAACCTCGACCTGACCGTCAACGAAGGCGACACGATCGTGATCATCGGTCCGAGCGGCACCGGCAAGAGCACGCTCCTGCGCTGCATCAACCTGCTCACCCGCCCCAATGAGGGGCAGATCTGGCTGGATGACCTCGAGATCACCGCCAAAGGCACCGATGAGGACCAGGTGCGCCAGCACATCGGCATGGTCTTCCAAAATTTCCTGCTCTTCAACCACCTGACCGCCCTGGGCAACGTCAAGCTCGGGCTGACAAAGGTCAAAAAAATGTCCGACGAAGCCGCCACTGAAAAAGCCCTTCACGAGCTTAGCCGCGTAGGCCTGGCAGACCGCGCCGACCACTACCCCGGGCAGCTTTCCGGCGGGCAGCAACAGCGCGTGGGTATCGCCCGAGCGCTGGCCATGGACCCCCGTGTGATGCTCTTCGACGAGCCCACTTCCGCCCTCGACCCCGAGCTGATCGGAGAGGTGCTGGAGGTCATGCGCCAGCTCGCGCTGGACGGCATGACCATGCTGGTGGTCACGCACGAGATGGGCTTTGCCCGCGAGGTCGCCGACCGCATCGTCTTCATGGAAAAGGGCTACATCGTCGAAGAAGGTTCGCCGGATGAGATGTTCAACCATCCCAAATTTGACCGCACACGCGAATTCCTCTGGAAGATCACCGAACTCTACGGCAAGAAAGAAAAGGAAGCCGACTGATGCTGACCTGGCTGGGCTACTTCGAACGCTTTGGTCAAAACTTCCTGCGCGGCGCGGGGGTGACGCTGGAGCTGACGGCGGTCGGGCTGGTGATCGGCTTCGTCTTGGGTTTGCTGCTGGCTCTGGCGCGCTGTTACAGCCCCAAATGGCTGCAGCGCCTGGCCGGAGCCTACATCGCCATCTTCCGCGGCACGCCGCTTTTGGTGCAGCTCTTCATCATCTATTACGGCTTGCCTGAGCTTGGCATCGCTTTTTCGCAGAATATCGCCGCCTACCTGGCTTTGGGGCTCAACAGCGCCGCCTACCAGGCCGAATATCTGCGCGGCTCGATCAACGCCATCGGCTCAGCCCAGATGCAGGCCGGGCGCTCGATCGGGCTTTCCAAGTGGCAGACGATCGGCTACGTGATCCTCCCCCAGGCGCTGCGGCTGGCGCTGCCGAGCTGGTCCAACGAGCCGATTTCGCTGCTCAAGACCACCGCCATCGTCTTCCTGATCGCCGTGCAGGACCTGATGGCGGAAGGCAAGCGCGCCGCCACCACCACCTTTGACTTCGTGGGCATCTACCTGGCAGTCGCGGTCGTGTATTTGGTGATGGTCTTCGCGCTGGACGCCCTGCTCAAATTTCTCGAACGCAAAACCAAAATCCCCGGCATGGACATCGAAACCCGGCGCTAAGCTTCACAAGGTTTTTCCGCTATTTCCGTTATTTCCGCTGTTTTTTGATAGTGCGGAATGGCTGTTTGAGTGGAAAAACATCTTTGTTAGTGTGCCAAATTGCAATAATTGCAAAAATTGCAACGTTTTTTGATAGTGCAGGACTGCAGTTTGAGTGCAAATGACTTTTTGTTAAGGTGCATAGTACTGTTTAACGGATATATTATAGCACATATGTTCTATTATTGCAAATCGTGTTGCCGGGGAGACGGCTTTAATCGTTTCCCCGATTTCCGGAACGGCGCACCCTATCCGCTTCGCTACCAGGGCAGGGGCCGTTCCCTACGACATAAAATATTTACCCGATTACACCTTTCAATCTGGCGTGGCGTGTGAACGTTAAAACAATCATTGGTCGGGAGGTCGAGGGATCCCGCAGGGGGAGGCTTTGCACGGCCTGTTCCCTACGAGTTACCCTTTTCCCACCCTAATAGCTTAAAAAATCAGCCAAACCACTCGCTTCAGGTATAATTCCCCTTACCCACCCCTCTCAACCTTATCGGGGGCGATCAATCAAGGGAGAAACGCATGACCAATAACAACGAACTCGAAAAGACCCTCTGGGCAGCTGCGGACAAATTACGTTCCAACATGGACGCGGCCGAGTACAAACACGTTGTTCTTGGATTGATCTTTCTGAAGTACATTTCTGACGCGTTCAACAGCCTGTATCAAAAACTGGTTGAAAATAAGGGTGAATACGAAGGCGCGGATCCTGAAGACGCTGATGAATACCTAGCAAACAACGTTTTCTTCGTTCCCGAAACTGCCCGCTGGCAATATCTGCAGGATCGCGCCAAACAACCCGAGATTGGCAAATTCCTCGATGACGCCATGGATGCCATCGAGCGCATCAACCCACCCCTCAAAGGCGTTTTACCCAAAATTTATGCTGATCCTGACCTGAACAAGGCACGCCTTGGCGAACTGATCGATCTGATTGGCACAATCGGTTTCCAAAAGGACCCGAGTAAATCGCAAGATCTGCTTGGGCGTGTTTATGAATATTTCCTGGGCCAATTCGCTGATGCTGAAGGCAAGAAAGGCGGTCAGTTCTACACCCCTGCCAGCATCGTTAAGCTCCTGGTGGAGATGATCGAGCCCTTCAACGGCCGCGTTTACGACGGTTGCTGCGGCAGCGGTGGCATGTTTGTGCAGAGCGAAAAATTCGTTGTCAACCATCAAGGCAGCATCAAGGATCTTTCCATTTACGGGCAGGAGTCCAACCCCACCACCCTGCGCCTGGCACGCATGAACCTGGCGATCCGCGGCATCGACGCCCAGCTGGAATTGGGCGACACCTTCCTGAATGATCGCCATCCCGACCTCAAAGCCGATTTCGTCCTGGCTAATCCGCCTTTCAACGTCAGCGATTGGAGCGGTGAGCAACTGCGTGATGATATCCGCTGGACCTACGGCGTACCGCCAGAGGGCAACGCCAATTACGCCT
The DNA here is from genome assembly GCA_002423495.1 of Anaerolineaceae bacterium UBA6105. GTDB lineage: Bacteria > Chloroflexota > Anaerolineae > Anaerolineales > Anaerolineaceae > Mesolinea. The sequence continues at coordinate 6,009 of DIWN01000068.1, forward strand.
GGCTGCAGCACTTCATTTATAAACTTAACCCAACTGGGACTGCTGGCATTGTGCTTGCCAACGGTAGCATGAACAGCAACACCAGCGGCGAAGGCGACATCCGCAAGAACATGATCGAAGCCGGCATTGTGGATTGCATGGTGGCTTTACCCGCCCAGCTTTTCTACAACACCATGATCCCTGCTTGCCTGTGGTTCCTGGCACGCGACCGCACCAATCACAAATTCCGCAATCGCTCCAATGAGATCTTGTTCATCGATGCCCGCAAATTGGGCACTATGGTCACCCGCCGCAACAAGGCTTTCACGGATGAAGATATTGCCCAAATCTCTGACACCTATCACGCCTGGCGCGGAGAGGGTAGCGAGTACGCCGATCTACCAGGTTTCTGCAAAGCCGCGACGCTGGATGAAGTGCGCGCCAATAACTACGTGCTGATGCCCGGGCGATACGTGGGCACGGAAGAAGCTGAAGATGACGGCGTGCCCTTTGAAGAGAAGATGGCAACACTGACCGCCCAACTTTCAGAACAATTCGCGAAAGGAATTGAACTGCAGGAGCGCATCCGAGAGAATTTGAAAGGAATTGGTTATGATCTCTGACCTTTACGCATTTCCACCCAGCCAGGTTACAAAATCTGACGCCATTACCGACCAGTTAATTATGGCTCACCGCAGGCTGGCAGAACTCAAGGGGGTCGCGCCCTTGTTGCCCAACCAGGACATTTTGCTGAACACACTCTCACTTCAAGAAGCCAAAGATAGTTCTGCCCTTGAGAACATCATTACCTCACACGATGAACTTTTCAAACAGGGTTTAGACCTCCCCCAATTTAATAGTGCAGCCGCAAAAGAGGTAAGCCGCTATTCTGAAGCACTCAGATTGGGGTTTGAACGGATCAAGTCAAATGGGAACCTCTCTCTTGAAGACTTGGTTGCCATTCAGCAAGTTTTGGTGATTGGTGAACCAGGTCCTGGCATCCGAACCAAGCCTGGCACACGAGTTGTAAACCGGACCACCGGAGAAGTGGTGCATGACCCGCCCCAGGATCATGATCAGATCGTGGAATTGCTCGAACATCTTCTGGACTTCTTCAATCAACCCAGCGATCAGGGGCTTGATCCCCTCGTTCGCATGGCGTTGGCACATTATCAGTTTGAGAAGATCCACCCATTTTACGATGGCAATGGACGTACGGGTCGTATCCTTAACTTGCTTTACCTCGTGCAGCATGATCTTTTAGATCTGCCCACCCTTTACCTCAGTCGTTTCATTTTGCGTGAAAAGAGTTCCTACCTGGCGCTATTACGAGCAGATCCAAACGATGATAACTGGGAAGGCTGGCTTAGTTTCATGCTAAAAGGCGTGGAACTTACCTCAACAGAGACTATCCAAACCATCCACATGCTTATAAAATTGATGGCAGATTACCAGGAAAGGATCAAGGCGGACCTGCCTAAAATCTATTCACTTGAATTGTTGAATACCCTTTTCAAACACCCTTACACGAAGATTGATTTCATTGTGCGGGATGTAGGTGTTCAAAGAGCTGCCGCTGGGCGTTATTTAGACGCCTTAGTCGAAGCCAACTTATTATTAAAGACAAAACTTGGGCGCGGTAATTACTATATCAACAAACCATTGTTTGAATTGCTACAAGGAAGGTGATGTTACACAATGTAAAAGTACGACCAAAATGAGAATATTATGTATTAATTTTGCCGAAATTAATACATAATGGAATTGTTACGTATTAATTATTGGATTTTTAATACATGATCGGTACTTTATGTGCTCATTTGCTAGAAATTAATACACAAATAATGCAGATTCGTGAGAATCTGAAAGGAATTGGCTTTGAAATATAACGATACAGAGATAATTCTTTATCAGTCCGAAGATGGCAAAACGCGGATTGAAGTCCGAATGGAAAACGAGACCGTCTGGCTTTCCATCGATCAAATGGCAAGTTTGTTTCAACGGGACAAATCAACAATTTCACGTCATATAAAAAATATTTTTGACGAAGGTGAGCTTCAAAAAAGTTCAGTTGTTGCAAATTATGCAACAACTGCAGCTGATGGAAAAATCTACCAGGTTACTAACTATAATTTGGATGTGGTCATTTCCGTTGGATACCGTGTCAGATCCCTAAGAGGCACACAATTCCGTATCTGGGCAACTGAACGGCTGCGCGAATATATCATCAAAGGTTTTACAATGAATGATGATTTGCTAAAAAAAGCCGGAGGTGGAAGTTACTGGAAAGAACTCTTGGAACGAATCCGCGATATTCGTTCCAGTGAAAAAGTGTTCTATCGTCAGCTCCTGGACCTCTTCGCGACTTCTGTAGATTACAATCCCAATGCAGAAGAATGCAAGCAATTTTTTCAGATTGTTCAAAACAAACTTCATTACGCCGTCAACCAACAGACCTCCGCTGAGATTATCTATACCCGCGCGGATGCAGAAAAGCCTTTTATGGGGATGATGACATTTCATGGTGAACAACCGAAAAAAAGCGATGCTCTGATTGCAAAAAATTATCTGGATGAAAAGGAACTTTCGGTGCTAAATCGAATGGTTTCCGCTTTTTTTGATCTGGCAGAATTACATGCAATCAACCACGAACATATGTATATGCGCGACTGGCTTCCCATGGTTGATGATTTTGCCATGCGATACGGCAAAGGGATCTTACCAAATGCTGGAAGCATCAGCAGACAAGCGGCAATAGAGAAAGCGACGCAAGAATACATAAAATTTCAAAAAAGAATTGCCGTTTTGCCCACACCAGCCGAACGTGATTACCTTAATAATCTGAAGCAAACACAAAAGAAGCTTAAAGAAAAGGACAATGATGCTTGAGCATGATAGATTTGTCATGTTCAAAAAATCGGCTTTTTTATACATGATTGGCTTCTCATGTATAGAAAAGATGAAAATATGAACGCGATGAAGTTGACAGTGAATTGTCAGAGATATGGTAACAAAAGTGGCATTTCGTTTACATATCAGTCTTCAAATGGTAACGAATTGGCATTTTCTTTACATAACCAGTTGCTCAGGCAAAGAAATGAGAGAATCACTGACATGGTGAAGTCATTTGCTGCTCGTCAGCGGTATGGTACCAAAAGTGGCATTTCGTACCCATATCAACCCGGTTATGTACCCGAAGAGGGTGAATCATGTACATTATAGCGATCTTGTGGATTACTCAATCAGCAAACCAAATAACGAGCGTTGGAGATCTGCAACCGCGCGTTCGCCAGAATTTGAAGGGGATTGGTTATGAGTTCTGAGGAATGGAAAACACTAAGAGTCAGCGATATTTGCACAAAAGTGGTTTCTGGAGGAACCCCATCAACACGTAATCCTGATTACTATGACGGATCAATCCCGTGGCTTAAGACTCAAGAAATTAACTTCAATAGAATATATGAAACAAAGACAAAGATCACAGATGAAGGCCTTAAAAATTCTTCTGCAAAATGGATTCCAGCAAATTCTGTAATAATGGCTATGTATGGTGCTACAGCTGGAAAAATTGCTATTAATAAAGCCCCAATTACAACAAACCAAGCATGCTGCAATTTAATTATTAACGACGATATAGCTGACTACAGATATATTTACTACAATTTGATGTCAAGATTTCAAGAAATTGCATCAATGGCTGTTGGCGGTGCACAGCAGAATCTGAATGCAGAGATGATTCGTGATTTAGAAATTCCACTGCCCTCACTTTCAATTCAACGTCGAATCGCTGATGTTCTATCCACTTTGGATGACAAGATAGAACTCAACAGCCAGACCAACTCTACCCTCGAAGCCATCGCCCAGGCAATTTTTAAGGAATGGTTTGTCGACTTCAACTACCCCGGCGCCACCGGCGAGATGGTCGAAAGCGAATTGGGTCCAATCCCAAAAGGGTGGAAAGTTGATAAATTGAGTGGGTTGGCAGCGGTGAGCTCAGGAAAGGGATTAAAGCGCAATGAATTTACGAACGAAGGCTATCCTGTACTTGGTGCAAATGGTCAAATTGGAAACACAAATAATTACTTGCTAGATGACGAAGTAATACTAACAGGTCGAGTGGGTACGCTTGGGACTTTACAGCTGATAAACAAAAAAGTCTGGATTTCAGACAACGTGTTAATTTTTAAGCCAAAGGAACTCTTCTATTACCACTACTTGTACTTTTGGTTGAAAACGATTGATTTTCAAAATCTGAATCGTGGCAGCACCCAGCCATTAATTACAAAAACTGATTTGCTTCATCTTCCAATATTACAGCCTGAGTTAAACATCCTAATTGATTATGATCGGATGTGCAGGGGCTTGTTCAATCTAATTGAAAACCACAATAATGAAAATATTTCGCTATCTGAGATTAGAGATCAATTTTTGCCAAAGTTAATGAGTAATGCAATTGAACTATAAAGAGGCAACTATGGCACAGGAAATGAGACTACCCCTAGACCAGGCATGGAAAAACTGGGAGGCTTGTCTAAACAGAAACGATCCTAACTCGATATTTAGGCAAATCACTACAATGATTTGGGATACAGGTGTTTACCGAATAATTCTTGCCGGTCGGCAGTTAAAAGTCGAAAAGAACCCGCAATCTCCAGAACTTAATGACACATTGCACTTCTTTATTGATCGTAATTATTTCCATTCTCAAAGCTTGATTATTAGGCGAATTACTGACGATAGGTATCCCCTAACGGGTAAAATGGGGGTTTTTTCCTTAAAAGCTTTACTAAAGGACATTGAAAGTTATAAAAAAGAGCTCACACGAGAAACTTTTTTAGAGCTCAGAAATATGCCTTACGATTACAAAGAGATTCAAAGCAGAGAACTAAAGTATGCTCTTAGCCAACCCGCAGGTACCGCATTTTTCATTCCACCCGAACTCGATTGGGAATCAATTGAGGATGCTCATTCGGTGTTTGATCGCCTTGCGAATTTGTCTGCGAACAACAGAAACCCAGAAGATCAAATTGATAGCAATGTATTTAGAAGACTCCATGAGCGTCTAACTTTATGTACGGAAATTTCTTTATACGCGGATAAATTCATTGCCCATTCTTCAACTCCCGAAAGTAGAGTGAGTCAGAATTATGACGAGACGACTATAACCGTAGATAAATTGTGGAAAGCCCATCGTGTAATTTTTAACGTTGCCCTATTTTTATCAGAAACAATCTTCGGTATAGATCGTATGGCCTTGGCAATTGAAAACCCAAGTCTCTTTATGTTTTGGGAGAAGCCATTATTTGAAAACGGGGAATTTGATTCAATCCGAGATTCGTTCGACAAATATCGAAAAGAAACTGAAACTTGGCAATCTGATGGTGTTGAAGATATCTGGAGAGCGATTGAGGAAAATAGATTATGACAACAATCTTCGAATCCGAAATTGAACAAGCGGCGGCAGGGGCGTATTGCCATCGGGGCGTATTACCATACGCCCCTACCAGGAATAAATATTCGCTATGAACCCTCCCGACCATAAAACCCCCGATCTCCACCGCCGGCGTTCCAATCGGTTGAAGGAATATGATCGTACCAAACCATATTCACGGGATCACCATGATCCACGAAACCGTACGGCCGTTGGGGCGTATGACCGTTGGGGCGTATTGCCATCGGGGCGTATGGCCATCGGGGCGTATGGCCATACGCCCCTACGAGGTATGATTATCCACAATGAACCCTCCCGACCATAAAACCCCCGATCTCCACCGCCGGCGTTCCATCCGGTTGAAGGAATATGATCGTACCAAACCATATTCACGGGATCACCATGATCCACGAAACCGTACGGNNGGGCGTATTGCCATCGGGGCGTATTACCATCGGGACGTATGTCCGTACGGGCGTATGGCGATACGCCCCTACCAGGAATAAATATTCGCTATGAACCCTCCCGACCATAAAACCCCCGATCTCCACCGCCGGCGTTCCATTCGGTTGAAGGAATATGATTATTCCCAATCTGGCGCATATTTCATCACGATTTGCACGCACCAACGCGAACATCTCTTCGGGGAAATTGTGGATGGAGAAATGATATTAAATGAATTTGGACAAATTGCGCACGAAGAATGGCACAAAACCGCTCTGATCCGCAATGAAATTGAATCAGGTGAATTTGTGATCATGCCCAACCATATTCACGGAATCGTCATAATCCACGAACCCGTAGGGGCGTATCGCGATACAACCGTACGGGCGTATGGCCATACGCCCCTACCGACGCCAAACCCCGCAACATTTGAATCGCCATCGAAAACCCTGGGTGCCATGGTGCGTGGGTTTAAATCTGCTGTTACGACCCGTGTCAATCAAAAACGCGGCAATCCCCACAGACCTGTCTGGCAGCGTAATTACTGGGAGCACATCATCCGTGATGAAAAAGATCTATACAACGCCCAGGCTTACATTTTGAACAACCCAGCCCAATGGGAAAACGATGATTACCATTCAAGGGGAACAACATGATCCTTTACGAATCTGAAATCGAACAAGTAACACTAGAACTGCTACGTGACGAGAGCGGCTACAACCTGGCTTATGGACCTGACCTGCTCGAAGGGTTTGCCCCGGAACGGGTTTACAACGAGGTTATCCTCAAGAGACGCCTTAAAGCCGCCATCGACCGACTGAACCCCGACATACCGATTTCTGCCCGCGAAGAAGCCTTCAAGAAGGTACTGCGTACCGAAAGCCTGACGCTGATCGACAATAACGAAGCCTTCCACCGCTATCTGACCGAGGGGGTGGATGTGAAATTCAGTGTTGGGGAGGGCAAGAGCCGCACGGATAAGGTCTGGCTGATCGACTTTGCCCACCCCGAAAACAACGACTTTCTGACGGTGAACCAGTACACGGTGGTTGAGAGTAAGGGCGTATCGCCATACGCCCCCACTAACAAACGCCCGGATATCGTCCTGTTCATCAATGGTCTGCCCTTAGTGGTGATCGAACTCAAAAACGCCGCCGATGAAAAAGCCGATCTGCAAGCCGCTTTCAGACAACTGCAGACCTACCACCAGCAAATCCCTTCATTGTTCAAATACACCGCTTTTGAGGTGATCAGCGATGGCTGGTTTGCCAAAGCCGGCACGCTTACCAGCGATTATTCGCGCTTCATGGAGTGGAAAAGCATTGATGGGATGACGATCGTCGATTCCAAACATGAGGCTGAACTTGAACCTTTGGTGAGAGGTCTGCTAAACAAACGCACTCTTTTGGATGTGATCCGGCACTTTATCGTGTTTGAGAACACCAGGGAAAAAACGCTCAAAAAGTTAGCCGCCTATCACCAGTATTTTGCGGTCAACAAAGCTATTCGTTCCACTTTGCGTGCCTCCACTGAGAGGACATCACTCTACGTCACTGACCACCCTTCAGCCTATGGTTTACCAACAGTTGATGAACAACGTAAAGGCGACCGACGTGCCGGTGTGATCTGGCACACCCAGGGCAGTGGGAAGAGCCTTTCAATGGTTTTTTATGTTGGCAAGCTGGTCTTGGCACAGGAGATGAACAATCCCACCTTCGTGGTGCTGACCGACCGCAACGACCTGGACCAACAGCTTTTTGAAACCTTTAGCAACTGTCAACAGCTATTGCGCCAAACTCCGGTTCAGGCTGCCAATCGTGTAGATTTAAAACGGTTGCTCTCGGTTGCTTCGGGGGGAATCGTCTTTACCACCATTCAAAAATTCTTCCCTGAAGAGAATGGCCGGGTCTATTCCGCATTGACGGACAGACGCAACGTGGTGGTGATTGCGGATGAAGCCCACCGCAGCCAGTATGACTTCATTGACGGATTTGCCCGCCACATGCGCGACGCCCTGCCAAACGCTTCATTCATTGGTTTTACCGGCACGCCGATCGAACTGACTGATCGAAGCACCCAGGCAGTCTTTGGGAATTACGTGGACGTTTATGACATTCAGCAGGCAGTTGAAGACGGCGCAACGGTGCCGATCTATTATGAAAGCCGCCTGGCCAAAATTGAACTCCCTGAAGAGGACCAAAAAACCCTCGATGAGCGTGTTGAAGAGATCACTGAAGATGAAGAACTGACCGACAGGCAAAAACGCTTTGCCCGCTGGACTGGCAAGGAAGCCGTGGT
>DIWN01000062.1 GCA_002423495.1 Anaerolineaceae bacterium UBA6105
ACATTTTCTATTGAGGCATTACGTCATGAATGCGAAACTTTCCCCTGAGCGATGCCGTGACTGACCAAGATAGGGTTGTCGTAGCGGCGACGCGTGCAGTGCCTGCCTAAAATGGTTCTGTCGTAGAGGCGACGCATGCGTCGCCTCTACCCAGGGTGTCCAACGGTCCTCTGCCCGGCTCAATTGGTGCAATTATTGGATCCTTCAAGTCGGCGGCAACCAAGAGATTTCATGAAATTCTCGACAAACCGGAAAAACGCCTCTGGCAACGGAATTACTACGAACACATCATCAGGAATGAACGGGGTTACCAGGCTGTCTACGATTACATCCTAACAAACCCGATGAATTGGGAACAAGATGAAGAATTCCCTCTCTCGTAGAGATAATCTTATTGCCTTTTCCCATCTCAGTCCATTGTTTTCTGTCACCATCAAATCTCTCCCCTTTACCTTTAAGCTGTTGACCATAACTCTCATATTCCCTGGATCTACTAGTACCTCGTGCCTTATTTTATCTTCCATAAATACCAACTTACCACTTTTAGCATCCCAATTATCTACTATCCCCATAATTTGTTTTAACTCCTGCTCCTTGCCAGCCTCCACCGCAACCACTCTTTCCAACTCACCACCTGTTTTTTTTTCTACCTCAACTAAGTTTGTCTTCAATACTCCTCCCATCCAAAAAACAATTATTCCCAAAGCCAACAATATTAATAATCCCCATCCAAACCACTTCTTTCTTATCATCAATTCATTCTAATACACCTTTACCTCAAAAGGCAATCTCTAATTGCCGTTAATCATTTTCTGAAAACCTTCTTCCGTCTGTATTGCCCCCATTCCAAAAACAACCTCATTATAATCAAGTTCATCTCTTGTTGGTACTAACCCTTTCTCATAAGCCTCAATGACAACCTGTGAAAAAAATGGATCCTTCGTGTTATAAATCCGGATTGTCCGGATTCTACCACCGTTACCTAAAGTATCAATGACCCCCCTACCTTCAGGTGATCCATTACCATTATACAAAATAACTAACATTGTCGTCACAAAACCGCCATTTTTATAATATACATTAAGTCCCAACATTGGAAAAATCTCACTTCCGTGTTTAAAATAAGCTATTTCCGGGTTTCCTACTAGACTATTTGGCGATGAGAAGGAATTGGCGCTATAATACTCTGGGAAAAAACCAACACCCTCCGGCCAATAATTTACCTCTCTATTGTTATAATCACCGATAGTAATTTCTAATTTTCCAACCCATTCCCTAAAAGCCTCCAAGTCTTCCAACGGGTCCGGGGCTTCGACAAACTCATCCAAATTTTCCACCATATATTCATAACTTTCAGGAAAATTATGCAACTTTTCCAAATCAATCGGATATTTCTCGGGAATTTCTGTCGGCGTTGGCATTTCGGTCGCCGTCGCTGTTGGCATCTCGGTCGCTGTCGCGGTTGGCTCGGGGGTCAAAGTAATGGTTGGCAGCCCGGTCTCTGTTGCCGTCGGCAGAGGGGTCTGGAGAACCGTGCTGCACGAGCTCAGAAAGATGGCGAGCATAACGAGAAGGAATAGTCGTGCGCCAAAAGATATTGTGGAATTCTGTTTGGATTGGGTGTGCTTTTTCATGATCCCTCCCAGCTGGTGAATATGAATATGTCAATTTTACACCTCCCCGACCAATCCGTGAGCAGCAATTAAAGGGATGACGGGAATCAAGGAATTGGTATCAAGAGGTGGTCCAGGATTTATGTATTTGGTAGTGGCAGGCCCCCGTGCCTGCCATCTGGATCAATCGAACAACGGTCAACCACAGGGGGGTGACCCTACCGAAGCACGGTTGTCTTTTGTAGTGGCAGGCCCCCGTGCCTGCCTAAGATGGGACCATTGTAGAGGATACGCAGTGCAAAACTTCTAAATCGACACAAAAGGTAAAATAACGTTGTGAATCCAGATCTCTCATTGCCCCACCGAAAAAACCTACGGATACCTGAATTTGATTATTCGCAACCCGGTGCCTATTACGTCACGATTGTGACCCAAAATCGCAAAACGTTGTTTGGGCAGATTGTTGATGGCGATATGGTTTTGAATGAAATTGGGAAGATGGTTAAAGAAATTGTTGAAGGGGTCCCGCGGCATTACCAGAACATCCATGTCGAGGTGTCTGTAATAATACCAAATCATGTTCACATTTTATTCCTGATTACCGACGTAGTGGCAGGCCCCCGTGCCTGCCAGTCAGACCAATCGAACAACGGTCAACCACAGGGGGTTGACCCTACCAAAGCACGGTTGTCTTTTGTAGTGGCAGGCCCCCGTGCCTGCCATATGGATCAAAGAAAAAGCGGTCAACCACAGGGGGTTGACCCTACCAAAGAACAATTGTCTTTGCCAGATATCGTTCATCGAATCAAATCTTTAACAACCCATCGATACATGTTGGGAGTTAGGGACAAAGGTTGGCCTCGATTTGACAAACGCCTCTGGCAACGGAATTACTACGAACACATCATCCGGAATGAACGGGATTACCAGGCAATTTACGAATATATTTTCGCCAATCCCTTTAATTGGGAAAAAGATGAAGAATTTTTTCTCTCGTAGAGATAATTTTATTGCCTTTGACCGATCGCGCAAGTACAGGGAGTCTATTGGCAGATCATGACCGGAATCGGAACCTGGGCAAGGATCTCATCAATCGATTGACTGAAAACCCGATCAAGAATGGACGTGTTCTCGTAACCACCCATTATCAATGTGGATACGGATAAGGATTCTGCCAGGCTGACAACATCAGCAGTAAGGCTCTCTGAGCTTCCCTGGTGATATTCTGCCTTTACCCCCAGTCGTTCCAGGTAGGTTCGGGCATAGTAGCGGTTGACCTCGTCCTGATCCAAACCCTTCATCACCAATAACAGGTGCAATTGACAGCCATAGCGGGTGGCATAATAAGCAGCGATATACAGGGCTTCTTTGCTGCGCTGACCACCATTAAACGGCAGAAGTATGGAACTTATCGCAAGAGGCTTTTCTTTGACAAACAGAACCGGGCGGCGGCTTTGTTGAAGAATGGTGATGATCCCATGGGAGATTCGCTCCACGAGACTCGTCGCAGGTGGATGACTGAGCTTGAGCACCAACAAATCGGAGAGCAGGCTAAACTCGAGCAAGGCGCTGGCCGGCTCACCCTCCCGCAGGAAAAATTTGCCGCTCATGCCTGCCTCAGCGAGCCTTTGGTCGAACCGCTTTTGAAAGACATCCACATCCCCAGTGCCCTCTTGCTCTCCCGGGCTTTCCACATGTACCCCACGGATCGCGCCGCCCGGGCAGCGGTTTACCAATATTGCTTGCTCGAGGGCAATCCAATCGGGATCATCATCGCTCAGGGCAGCCGTGACATGCTGAAAAAGACAATCCTGGTAGGGGTTCTGGGGCTGGTCTTCATCCCGCAGCAGAACCTGCATAATTTGCTCCTCAGCAGCGGACCAACCCGATTCGGTTTTGATCCCCTCCTGGTCTGCCGCATAATCGAGCACATTCTCCGCTTTGAGGGCTATGCCCAAATCCTGCTGGAGAGTCTGCTGCTGATCAAGCAGCCACAGGTAAAGATCAGTCAGTGTGAGGTCCCGAAAGGCATGGTGCAAGCCCGAGCTTTCAATGATGGCAATGACGGGAAAATAGACAGTATCCACCCAATGGCGCGCCGCGTCCTCAAAACTGACCGGGTGGTTGGCTTCAATGCCCATATAGTACTGGTGAACGCTGATGTGTTCTTTCAACAGCGGGTAATTTTCTACCAGGTGCAGGCTAAAATCGACCCCCGGCACGATCTGATCGAGACGGGTATCCTCAAGAAAATTAACATAAGCCGTTTTCAGCACCAACTCATCCGCAGTGAGCGTGCTGGGAACAGGCACCTTGGTTTTCACCTCTGTTACGTATGCCTCTATCGTTTCCATGCCCATTTCTTTCGCGATGGAAACTCGGTGGTTGCCATCCAGAACAAAATAGGCATTGCCAAGTTGATAGAGAGACACAGGTGGAACTCCCTTGGCAAGTGGGCTGATCATGGCTGTCTTGACGCCTGCCCAACGGTGAATATCGTCATCGCGCAGCGGCAGGAAGTTGCGGTCGAAATCCTGGATGCGATTTACGCTTCCGACGATGTCTTTCAGGGGAACTTGTTTTATGCCGCGATCCGTCTGGCTGACTGCCCGCAGCTTGGCGGAGATCTCATCATAAGGCAGCAAGTCAAGAGAACGACCTTGAATGCCGGCCCAGAAACGCTGCAAAGCAGCCTTCGAACGGGCACGGCGAAAGTCATCGAGCGCTTTACGATAAATATGTGGATCTTCCATATTTTGATTGTAGTCCAAATTACATAAGATGCTGACAGGAAGTTGGACATAAAGACCCAAGAAAACACCAAAAACATGCGGGCAATTTTTGATTCCTTTCCATGCTATAATTTTTCCCCGAGAAACGAGTTTTTACTGCCTTATGACCCAACCGACAACGCCTGAACCCATCGACTATCTGCTCATTGGGCATGTAACTGCTGATTTGCAGGCAGATCAAAGCATCAGCCTTGGCGGCACTGCCAGTTTTTCCGGACTGACCGCTGCGAGTTTGGGGCATAAGGTGGGTTTGGTGACAAGCTGCGCCAGTGATCTACCGCTCGACCCCCTGGCTGGCATCCAAAAATGGGTCATTCAATCAGATAAATCGACCGTATTTCGCAATGAAGGGCTTGGGCGGACCCGCGTCCAGCACCTCTACTCTTCGGCTACGCGCATCATTGCCGACCACATCCCCCAACCCTGGCAGAATTGCCAGTTGGTGCACTTCGGCCCCATTGCTGCGGAAATTGACCCAAACATCGTGGAGCTTTTCCCCAACGCCCTGGTGTGCCTGACACCGCAGGGATGGTACAGGCAGGCCGACGATGAAGGCGTGGTGCGCCACGTAGACTGGCCTGAAGGACTGGCTCTGCTCGCCAGAGCTGATGCTGTTGTGCTATCCATGGAAGATCTTCGCGGCGACGAACACAAAGTGGAAGAGCTGGCCGGGATCTGCAAGCTGCTGGCTGTCACCGAAAACCGTAATGGGGCACGTGTTTTCTCGCAGGGAAAGGTCAGACATTTTTCTGCGCCACCGGTAGAGCTGGTTGAAGATACTGGCGCTGGGGATATTTTTGCGGCTTGTTTCTTTCATCGCCTGCAAAAAACCAAGGATCCATGGGAAGCAGCTCGTTTTGCAGTGCAACTCTCATCCTGCTCCGTAACCCGCAGACGCCTGCAAAGCGTCCCGACTCAAAATGAAATCGAACAAGCAAATAATCCAATGCTGGCATAGGTAAGGTATGGGAAAAATCTACACAATTGTCAATCAAAAAGGCGGAGTGGGTAAAACCACCACAAGCATCAACCTCGGCGCTTACCTGGGGCAATTCGGACAAAAGGTGCTGATCATTGACCTTGACCCTCAGGCAAATGCCACCAGCTGCCTTGGAATTGACCGGCATAAAATCGAAAATGGAACCTACGAAGTTTTGATAGGCGCCAAAAACCCAATGGATAGTATCTTGTACAATGGGCGCTTCAAGCTCTCGCTGATGCCCTCATCGCCCAATCTGTCCGGTGCGGAAATTGAGATGATCGAGCTTGATGATCGCGAAAAAAGGTTGAAAACCATCGCCCAGTCGCTCAGCAACCGCTATGATTACATCCTGATCGACTGCCCGCCATCGCTCGGATTGCTGACCCTGAATGGAATGATTGCCGCGCAGGATGGTGTGATCATCCCGGTGCAGTGCGAGTACCTCGCGCTTGAAGGTCTCGGGCAGCTGACCCAAACGCTCACCCGCATCCGGCAGGGTTTATATCCTGAGCTCTCCATCCGAGGCGTTCTGCTGACCATGTTCGACGGTCGCACAAATTTGAGTTCAGACGTCATGACGGAAGTGCAAAAGTTTTTCCAGGAAAAGGTTTTTTCAACATTTATTCCACGCAGCGTCAGGCTGGCGGAAGCGCCCTCTTTTGGCATGCCGATTTCGGTCTATGCCCCTGACTCGAGCGGCGCCAGAGCTTACCGCTCCCTTGCAATGGAATTATTGACGGCAGATGGGGTGAAGTTTGACCCCGGACAGGAGTAAGATGGCACAGCGCAGTGGACTTGGCAAAGGACTTGAATCATTAATCCCGACCTGGCAAAACAGCCCTGCTCCAACTGGAGCAAACGAACAGGTGCAACTGTTGCCGATTTCGAGTATCAGCCCCAACCCCCAACAACCCCGCAAGGTTTTTGAAGAAGAACACCTGGAAGATCTTGCAGCCTCCATCAAACAGCACGGGATCATCCAGCCGTTGATCGTGATTGCTGCAGAAGGCGTGGATCGCTACACGTTGATCGCGGGTGAACGCCGTTTGCGGGCAGCGAAGCTGGCAGGTCTGAAAGACGTCCCAGCGATTGTTCGGACTGCTTCCCAGCAAGAACAGCTGGAATTCGCGATCATTGAAAATGTCCAACGGGAAGATCTGAACCCGATTGAACGCGCGAGAGCCTACCAAAGCCTGGCAGATCAGTTCTCTCTGACCCATGAGGACATTGCGCAAAGAGTCGGGAAAAGCCGCGTGACGGTTACTAACACCCTCCGTCTGCTTAACCTGCCGGTTGTGGTGCAGCAAACCCTGCAAAGTGGCGAGATCTCGGAAGGTCACGCGCGAAGCCTGCTGGCTCTGCCAACAACCCGTGCCATGGAAGCCGCCCTGGATAGCATTCTCAGCCTTGGCTTGAATGTGCGCCAGACGGAGATGCTCGTTAGCAAATTGAGTGGCAAAACGCCAACCAGCCGAAAGTTGACCCCCCATTCTGCCGAAGCAGAAGACCTGGAAAACCGGCTGCGGCAGTTCTTCCACACCAAGGTTATGCTCTCCAAGGGCAAGCGGGGCGGTACGATCTCCATCAGCTTCTATTCGGATGAAGAACTGAATGCCATTTTAGACAAACTTGGGATCAATGACTGAAAACCATGCCGTTCGAAATCCACGGATGTTCCGACCTGCCTCTCTCTGACCTGACAAGATTCCTGAATGCGAATAATCTCTCATTCAACAATCTTGACTGGTTCCCACCCAATGAAAGGTTTCAGGAAGCTGCCTGTTTCGCTCTCATAGAAGAGCAGCGCATCAAAGCGCTGCTGGCAGCCACTCCCGAGAGTTCAGTTGTCGCATGGCTGCGTTTTTTCCACGCGGAACGCAACGGAAAACATCTGCAGTATTTCAACGCCTTGCTGCCCCAGGCAAAGACCATCTTACAGGATCTGGGGGTACACAGCATCTTCTCCCTCGCCCCCTACGATTGGCTGGAAAGAATACTTGGAGGGGAAGGCTTTCTGCCAGCCGACCAGATCGTTACGCTTCAGTGCAATTTCGCGGGACCAATAAGCAACAGCACAAACCCAGATCTCATCATTCGTGAGATGACCGAACGCGACCTGGCAGCAGTGGAAGCCATAGATCTTGCCGCTTTTGATCCGGTCTGGCAAATGAAACGCGCCAGTCTTGAAAAGACCTATCACCTCGGCGCCTGGAACAGCATCGCAATTCTGGATGGGCAAATCGCAGGCTATCAGATGAGCACGAACGCCTTCGACACAGCCCACCTGGCACGCCTGGCTGTAGATCCGCGATGGCAGAGCAGAGGCATTGGACACAGCCTTGTTGAGGAGATGCTGGAAACCTTCTCGGCAATTGGGGTAAACACCTTTTCCGTCAATACCCAGGCCAGCAACAGCCAGTCGTTATCGCTTTATCATTCCCTGGGTTTTGAACGCGAGGATCGCGATATCCTGGTGATGTCGCTCAACCTATAAAAATCCCACCTTTTATGCTGGCTGGACGCCAGCAACCCTTTGTGGCAAAATCAAGCAAACTTATTCAGGAGTCAATATGGCACAGAAAATGACACAACGTGAGTTACTGAGAACGCAAAGAGAAAAGGAATCGCGCAAACGAACCATTACTCTGTTGATTGGAGCATTCGTTCTGGTGGCAGCAGTTTTATTAGTGTATTTCCTGCCCAGATTGCCGAGCGTGAGCAAGGTCGAAGGCTACGCAAACCAATCCGGACAATCCGTTGGCGATCCAAACGCACCGGTAAAAGTAGTGGAGTTTTCCAATTTTGGCTGCAGCCACTGCCGCACTTTCGCGTTGGAGAACGAGGAGCAACTGGTCAAGGACTACGTTGAAACAGGAAAGGTCTATTTTACTTACAAGGTCTTTCAGTTCAGCGAAGACGAAACAATGAAAGCTGCTGAAGCAGCCTATTGCGCGGGTGAACAGAACCAATTCTTCGAAATGCAAAAACTTCTCTTCCAAAATTCCACCTTCGCTGGCGCGTATGCGGATAGCAGCATTTCTTCCTACGCCAAGCAGCTTGAACTGAACACCACGGAGTTCAATCAGTGCATGGAAAGTGACGCCCAACTGGCAAATATCCGCGCCGACACTGACTATGCCAGGAATCTTGGCATCACCGGCACACCCATGTTCGATGTCAATGGCACCATCGTCTATTCAACCACCCTGATTGAAACGATTGAAGCTGCTTTGGCTGCCTCCGGGAATTGATTTTCACGTTTTTTGGAAGGCGCAGTTCAGCATGAACTGCGTTTTTTTATCTAGTGCCAGGCAATACCGAGCGTGTTCAGCAGCAGAACAATTAACACCACGATGAACAGGGCAGGCAAAAAACTGCCAACGCGAATCTTTTTGATCTCCAGAAGATTGCTGATGGCGATCCCCGCCAGGATCACACCCCCAACCGATGTCATTTCAAGGATCACACTTTGGTCAAAACCTTTGCCGATGGTTCCAGCCAAAAGGGAGATTGCGCCTTGGTAGATCAGGACGATCGGGGCTGAAAAAAGCACTCCCACCCCAAAGGTCGAGGCGAAAGCAATCGAGGCAATCCCATCGAGCAGGGATTTGATCGCCAGCATCTGGTAATCCCCAACCATGCCGTCCTGGATGGAGCCCAAAATTGCCATAGGACCAATGCCAAAAAGCAGCGACGCGGTCACAAAACCGCTGATAAATCGCTGGGCGTTTGGGGAGCTGGCATTGGCGCCGCGTTCAACCTTTTGCTGGATGCGCTCGCCCAACCCATTAAGCAGCTCTTCAATCCGCAGGGCTTCTCCGGCAATCACTCCCAGCACGATACTGCTGAGCGGGACCAACATATTTTGCGTTTGGGAGAAAATATGCACGCCATAAGCCAGCGTAAAAAGACCAAGCGCGGAAGTCAGGGTTTGGCGCACCTTGAGCGGAATGCGGTTGCCAGCGAGCAGACCGATCAGCCCGCCGAGCAAAATTGCGGCGAAATTGATGATGGTTCCTGTCATGTTATCCCAAAGGGGTTTCAGCCAATATTAGCAGGTAGCAAAGGGTGGAAAGGCGATTCAGATATTGAAGCATGCTTTCATCCGGGATTTGGAGAATCTCAAATCCCGCTACTGCTTCACGTTCCGCCCTGCGCACAACCGCGCGCGCAAGGTCAAGCGCGCCGGTCGCAGGGGAATGTCCTGGATGAATGAACTCATTTGGATAATCAACCTCAGCCTCAATGGCCTCGATGGTCGCTTCCAGGTCCTCAAGTTGTATCGCAAAAATACCGTCCAGGTCGCCAGGAGCAGTTTTTGGCAGAGCAGCCAGCAATCCCATCATGTGAGACAGGTCTTTCTGACAGCTTTCCAGATAGCTTTGATTGTTAGCTGAACAAAAAGCCTTTGCCAGGCTGAGTGAGGCGCTGGCCTCATCAAGCACGCCAAGCAGCTTGATGCGCAGGTCAGATTTCTTGACCCCGGATTCGCCAATCAGGTTCGTTTTCCCACAAGGTGTCATCGCGCTAATCCGTGGGGGTGACAGCCTGTGAAGGTGTCGTATCTGTGAGGATGTACCAGGTGTTCACCGCATTGAAACGGTCGGCCGGGTCGAAAACGGGTCCAATCGAAACGTCCTTGATGGAGCTTTTTAACCCATAGTTGTAAACGGTGTAGAACAATGGTAAAGAGGGCAGATCTTCTGCAAAGAGGATTTGGAAATTGCGGTAGAGGCGCGCCCGAAGTTCCATGCTGGGTTGGGTGCGGGCTTGTTCGAGGTATTCGCTGGCAGTGGTATTGCGCCATTGCGAATAATTCTGCCCGGCCTCAGCCTGCGATTCCGCCCAGAAAGGATAGGGGTCCGGATCAGGAGAATTTCTGAGGTCAATATCGACTAAAGCAGCCTCATAAGCACGGCTTTCAAGGCTGGTCATCAATTCAGCGTAAGGTCTTAGATCCAACGCAACCTCAATGCCGATTGAAGCCCAGTTTTCAGCCATGATACTTGCAATCTGGCTGTGAACTTCGTCATCCTGCACCAACAGCGTCAGGCTTGCCTGGATCCCTTCAGGGGTCATCAACTGACCTGCTTCGGACCAACTGTAACCTGCCCCTGCCAGCAATTGCCGCGCGAGGTCAACGTCGTAGCGGTAGGGTTCCAAACCGTCGTAAAACGCCCAGTTTCCAGGCGCGATAGGTCCGAGGGCAGGCACTGCCTGGCTCGAAAAGACCTCATCAATGATTGCCTGGCGATTCGTGGCAGCCATCAATGCCTTGCGAAAATCGGCTGATTGCAGGATAGGCTGCGTCAGGTTCTGGGTGTTCAAAAAGACCATCGTCAGGCGCGGCAAGCGGCTGGAGTGAATGTCCAGCCCGGGTAGGTTCAGCGCGGTTTCCAGGTCAGCATGATCAATCCTGGCAACGGCGTCAACCTCATCGCTCAAATATGCCTGCAGCGCGTCGTGAGCCGTGGGGTAAAGTTTGAAACTGATCTCATCAATGTAGGGGCGTCCGGAATAGTAGTATTCAAAGGATTCAAGGATGACGCCAACAATTTTGCCGTCGGCTAATTCAAACTCCCTGAAACGGTAAGGTCCGGAACCGATTGGAGCAAGATTAAAGGGGTGGTCAACCAGCTCATCAAGGCTGAGGTTGCCAAGCAGATGGGATGGCAAAATCTGAAAGGTCAGATAATCAAGGAATGGAGCAAAACTGCTTGGCAGGGAAAACTCCACGCTCAGATCAGACAAAGCAGCCATTTGCACCAACTGCCAGAACGCATGCAGGTCTTCGTCAACCAGCCTGCTGTCACTTTGCATCAGCGAGACCGTATAAAGCACATCCTGACTGGTGAGAGGAGTGCCATCGTGCCAGACCGCGTTTTCGCGCAGGTTGACCACGTAGCGGGTTCCATCCGCGGAAGCGTTCCAGCTTGCAGCCAGATCCCCTTGAGGCAATCCGCGCGAGTCGAACTTGACCAGGCTGCTGAAAATGAGACGGTCAACATCCCGATCCGGCTGATTAAAGCGGTCAAGAAGCGGATTGAGGCGCATGATATCGCCCACAAGCGCTTCAGTAAAGCTGCCGCCGGTAATGGGATTGGGGGTGCTTTCGACCACCAGAGATGAGGTTGAAGGTTGAAAAATCAAAATCAAACCGACAACCAGACCGGTGATCAGGACAATCAGAAGCTGCCAACGAAAGCGTCTCATTTGCTAAACAGAAAGACAACCCCCGGTTTAGGTGAGTTGCCTTTATCCTCCATGATCAATTGTGATAGCGGCGGGAGATGTCGCTATCAGGAGATAAGTACACTGATGAGTGCGAGCATTAGAAAAACAACACTGAGGGCGATCGTGATGTAATACATCACTTTTTCAATGCCACGCCGCTGAGTGTAGACACCACCAGTGTCGCCGCCAGCCAAGCCACCCAGGCCAACGCCCTTGCTTTGCAACAGCACACTGGCAATCAAAGCGATTGAAACGATAATAATTGCGATGTTCAGAACCATAACCTTCAGCCTCCTGCGGATCAGGTCTTGATTATAACCAATCCGTTGTTTTCGTCAAATTTACATGAACCTTTATTTTACCCGAAAAGTGCAAACCTATCTGTCCAATATCCTTAGTTTTGAAAAGTCATCACCTACCACCTGCCGTCAATCCGTCATCGCGAGCCTCTTTTGCGCGGCGATCTGCCTTTGGATTGTGATGATTGGAGACCTTCGGTCACATCACGTGCGCGGCCGGGAGGCCGGCACGATCGAGGTATCACCTATCACCTACCACCTATCACCTACCACCTTTCCTGGGGTTTTTCCGCTATTTCCGTTATTTCCGCTGTTTTTTGATAGCGCAGAATGGCTGTTGGAGTGGAAAAACTGGCTATTTTGTTAATGTGCGGGGCACCACGCTGCTGGTACTAGTGGTGTAATTTGCAATAATTGCAATAATTGCAACGTTTTTTGATAGTGCAGAAATGCAGTTTTCTTGCAAATACCCGTTTTTAAAGTGCTTTCTTGCAAATTGAATCACGTGTGGATATTATAGCACATATGTTCTATTTATGCAAATCTTTTCTCGGGTTACCAATGCTGAAAAGACCCTCTTCAGTCTCCTGTCCGCTGCGCGGCCTGTGCCCGTAACAAAGTGGATGGGTATGGGATCCAGCTTTGCCTCCCTTTCGCTGCGCTTACCCTCCGTTTCACTGCGCGCACAGGCCAGGGATCTTCGACCTGGGGAAGCCCACGATATAGCCAGTCTCGAAGAGGCGTGTAGATGAAGCGGGGAGAGTGATAAATTTTCTTTTGTAGGCCGGATTCTTCTGCCTGCCCTGGGGCTCTTTTCTCCAGGGTTGAATCCGGCTCGTGATTACTTCAGGACTATTGCCGGATTGAACTACGCAATCCGGCCTACGAACTACTGCAAAGACCCTCTTCAGTCTCCTGTCCGCTGCGCGGCAGAAGCCAGCTTCCCCCCAGGGAAGCCCTTACTGCTGCAGGGGTTTGGCACGCCAAGCCCAAAAATAGCAAAAAATTGAATAATGGTTTAAACTAGTCCAAGGTCGAATTGATTGCCACTCATGAAAGGATGAAGGGGTAATGCCAAACGATAATCTCTCACAAGCAAAAAGAGCAAAATATGACGAGTTCTACACTCAATATAGCGATATTGAGAAAGAAATGTCAGCTTACCTGGAGTACGACCCGGATGTGTTTCGCGGCAAAACGGTACTGCTGCCCTGCGATGACCCCGAATGGAGCAACTTTACCAAGTATTTCGCCCAAAACTTTGACCGCTTTGGAATGAAGAAACTGATCAGCACCAGCTATGCTTTTGAGAGCAAGACATACAAGACCAATTATCAACCTACCCTTTTTGAAAAAGATAATCCTCAATTTGACGAAATCAAAACCTCATTAAATGGCAAGATTTTTACACTTACATGCGACCGTACGGGTGACCAGAAGGTGAATGTGGATGACCTGGAATGGCACTACCTGCAAGGCGATGGGGACTTCAGGAGCGACGAGGTAAAAGTACTGCGCGATGAGTCAGACATTATTATTACCAATCCGCCCTTTTCTCTTTTTAGGGAGTTTCTGGCGTGGATTATCGAGGCTGACAAGCAATTTGTAATTATCGGAAGTAAAAACGCAATTACTTACAAGGAAATTTTTCCGTTAATTAAAGATAATAAAATGTGGGTTGGGTCTACAAGTTTTAACAAAGATATGTTGTTTCTTCCGCTTGAAGAAATTGATCCATTAACAAAACCTATTACTGCAACCAGAACCGTCGATGGCGTTGTCTATCTACGATCACCTTCGGTTTGGTTTACCAACCTCGACCACGGCAGGCGTCATCAACCCTTACCACTGATGACGATGGAAGATAATCTTAAATTCAGCAAGCATAAGCAAATCAGGGGCAGAACTTCATACGATCGTTATGACAATTATGACGCTATTGAAGTGCCATTCACCGATGCCATCCCGAGTGATTACAATGGTGTAATGGGCGTGCCAATTAGCTTTCTTGATAAATACAACCCTGATCAGTTTGAGATCGTCGGCAACGGTCAGACAATGGCGGACGAGTTAGGAATTAAGCCAGTAGGACAAAAATTTGTTGACGATTACTATGCGCAAGGGAATAAGGGCCAGATACACGCGAAGTGGAATAATCTTGTCTACCACGTTGGTGAGAAGGTTTTTGTTCCCTATCAAAGGATCTTGATCAAACACAGGAGATAAATGAAAACTACGCTTCACACCGGCATCACCGTCGCCGACATCTGCGACGGGTTTGTTTACAACGAACTTGAGGGCAAGGGCTTGTTTGGGTTGGCAGGTAAATTAACCATCCAGC
Source organism: Anaerolineaceae bacterium UBA6105 (assembly GCA_002423495.1). GTDB lineage: Bacteria > Chloroflexota > Anaerolineae > Anaerolineales > Anaerolineaceae > Mesolinea. The sequence continues at coordinate 14,262 of DIWN01000062.1, forward strand.
CGGAGTATCAGCGCAATTACTTCTATGCGGACGGAAAAAAGGACGTGGCTGTGATCGATTCTCTGCTCAAGGGTTATCCTTTGGGGCTGATTTACTTCAACAAAGTTGATGAGAACAACCTGGAAGTATTAGACGGTCAGCAGCGTATCACCAGCTTTGGGCGTTTTGTGACCAACAAATTTGCCATCAAAGACGAAAACGGTATGGAGCAGTATTTTGGCGGGATTGCTACCGACAAACAGGAAAAGATCCTGAATACAAGACTCCTGATCTACGAATGTGAAGGCACCGAAACCGAGATCAAAGATTGGTTCCGAACCATTAACATTGCTGGTATACCGCTTAATAACCAGGAGCTGCTCAACGCGGTCTATTCTGGGCCCTTTGTTACGCTTGCTAAAGCGGAGTTCAGCAACAGTCAGAACGCCAACACACAAAAATGGGGTGCTTATATAAAGGGCAACGTTAATCGCCAGGACTTCCTGGAATGCGCGCTCGAATGGGTGAGCAAGGATAAAGACAAAATCGGCGAGTATATGAGCCGTCATCGTTACGACAACAATATTACAGAGCTTAAGACATACTTTAATTCCGTGATCGATTGGGTCTCAAGCGTGTTCCTTGATGTTGAGAGTGAGATGCGCGGACTTGAGTGGGGTCGGCTGTATGAAACTTATCACGACAGACCCTATAACCCGACCCAGGTCTCAAAAGAGGTTCAAAGACTGCTTGCTGATCCGTACGTCACCAGCCGCAAGGGAATTTTTGAGTACATTCTTGGCGGTGGTGTTGACACGAAATTGCTGGCAGTCAGAGTGTTTGACGAGGCAACCAAGAGCCGTGTATACGCAGCCCAAACCGAAAAAGCCCAGGAAAACGGAGTTTCAAACTGCCCTCTGTGCGCCATTGGACATGACGCGAACAAAGCCAGGATTTGGAAATTGAGCGAGATGGACGCCGATCACGTTGCCGCGTGGAGTAAAGGTGGCGCGACCGATATCGGTAATTGCCAGATGCTATGCAAGACTCACAACCAGGCGAAAGGAAATCGGTAAGGAAAGAAAGATATCACTTTGTACCGGTAATTTCGAGCAATTCTACTGTAATCATGAGGACAAACAGAGTAGTACTAGTATTCAAATAGTTCAAAAAGGGAGAAGATGATGGAAGACAATAATAATGAGTTAAATAAGAGTGAGGATACAAGCCCAAGCAGCTTTGCTGTTCAGAAACAGGACAAAAAGGGGAACCTGTGGTTAATCTTGATTGCGTTATTGCTGGCAGGATTACTGACTGTAAGCCTACTGCAGTTCTTTGCTCAAAAGGACCAGCAAGAATTGGCTGCGCAACGAGCGCAGACTTATTCAGAAAGAGTTGATGAGGCTCTGCAAACTTATAGAATTAATCAAATAAAACTTGCCAACCTCGTGAACGATTATGAAGAAGCGGTTTATGAAAACCTGAATGTAACCAATATTTACCAACAGCAATTGAAAGCGACCGAATATAATTTCATCACTTTACAATACATTGCAAGCCAAAACCAAGAGATTATATTGCTGCTTACATCCTTGCCGTAACATCTGAGCAGAGTGGTTAGAAGAACGCTGCGCTGCCGGATATTTAGGCAATCGGAACATGTCGGAATGAGGGTGCCTTTCCTCGTTCCGAATTAAGAAAGGGTTTTGCCGGATTTAACCACAGCAGCAAGCCTGGTTGAATTTGAGGTAAAATGGTCATTAACGGTTTTGTCAGATATTTTCTCATGGATAAGGGAGGTCCAATGAAGCGCTTGTTTTTTGTTTTAGTCATCTTTATTTTTCTAAATGCCTGCACACCAAAACCTGAACAGATCAACCCATATGTAGATCAGACTCTGACGGCATATCCGACACGTACCAGTTACCCAACAAACACTGCATTCCCCACTTATACCCCGTTGCCAACGTACACAAAGGTACCTACGTATACGCCCATTATAAAAATCGTTACGCCGACGTATACCCTCGCGCCGACCTCCACGAAGACACCCACACCGACAAACACTCCTGAATACAGTCCCTATCAATTGACAGCTACCTCATATAGAGCCACAACGGACTATCTTGCTTCATTTGAACAAGTTCAGTGGCGTGATTTCATAACCTATCCAGAAAAATATGATGGGAAAAAGATCAAACTTGGCTGCAGGGTTTTCAATGTTGTGAAAAACTCTAGGCACATTCAATGTTATGTTGCGGGAACATATGAAGCATTTTACGTGAAGTTTACAGATTCCTTCGATGATATTTATGAAGATTCTTATCTCACAATTTATGGAACTGGTGATGGTCTTGAATGCTTCACAAATACAATGGGTAACCAGGTTTGTCAGCCTTTAATAAAGGATGCCTTCTATACAAGATAAAAAGATATTACTTCTGATCTGAACGACCAGTCCTTTCAGGGTGTCCTCAGTGCGACTGCTTGCGTTCCTCTTGGGAATCCTGCCTGTGGGACCAGTCGATCGCAATGACAATTTTCAAACTTCCGATTTAGAATTCGCCTATAAAAGCGACAGGGGTTTGCCCGAAACTGCCAAAATCAGGCCAGTTCGAAGTAGTTTCACCGATCGCCTTAAGGTGGGAGAAATAGATGATGTAGCGGTCTTCCTGGGGGGAAGGAGCATAGCTAACGTAGTTTCCCATATAGATTCGCCCACCGCTTTGTCCTTTTTCTCTCAGGTAGATAATCACCTTGTTAACTTGTTCCAGCCTGGTGAGGTTGGCTTTCCAGTTGCCGGTGCCACCATAACCGTCATCATCGAACCCAAGCTTCTCGCCGCGGGTGAACACGACCACAGCTTTTTGTCCTTGTGGAAGGACCTCTTTTGCTGTTGAAAAATTTTTCATGGGTAAGTTCCTGATTTTCGAAAAAAATCTAATAGGAAGGCGGACTCGCGGGTTTCAATTTCGGCCCGGGTCAGCATGGTTGGATTATAACAGGTAGCGGGGATCAGAATGTGGGGCGGAATGGTGCTCTTGCCTGCCCCGCGATTCTGTACGCGGGGCTCACCACTCCGGCAGATATTGATGCAAATGATGAAAGTCGGAGTGAGGGAAGGCACCTTCATTAGCCTAAAGAGCACTTCGGCCGACCTGCGAAACAGCTGCCGGATTGAGAAGCGCAATCCGGCCTACAACTGATAGAAAAGACCCTCTTCAGTCTTCTGTCCGCTTTGTGGCAGAACATGGGCTTGGCATCCCACAAGGGGAGGCTTTGCACTGCCAAGCCCCTACGAAGCCTTGGGCTTTGGCCGAGGAGAGCCAGACTTAGCCCTCCCTCGAGGGAGGGTCCGCGAAGCGGGGGAGAGTGTCTTTGTTGTTTTGCCAAAGTGACCCTCTTCAGTCTCCTGTCCGCTGCGCGGCAGGAGCCAGCTTTGCTTTCCTTCCGCTGCGCTTACTCGTCCGTTTCACGGCTAGCACAGGCCACGGATCTTCGACCGGGGGAAGCCCAAGGAACAGCATCCTCATTACCATAAAGGCATTTCGGCCGATCTACCAAAAAGCCGGATTCAACTACGGAATCCGGCCTACGAAAAGATAGCTCCTTGTAGGGAACAGGGTTGCCTGTTCAACAACGATTTGGTTGACGCGTCCCGCAAAGGGAGGCATTGCACGGCGTCAACCCTACGTACTGATCTTGTTTGGTCAAGGCGTGTTCGCGGCGAGCCAACACGCGCTTTCAGCGCTGGGGTGCTTCGCAAGACGCCGGCACAATCAAGGAAGGTGAAGTCCGGGATCTTCGACCAGGGGAAGCCCAGGGTCTCATTCTTCGCCCCCATCATCCATTTTCAACAGTGTGTTTGTTCTGAGATTTTGCCGGAGTGAGCCCGCGCGACATCCTCCTGAGAATAAAGTTACAAGGCGGTCTCATTACACAGCTCCGCCGGTACTCCGTCCGGCCTACGAAAAGATTGCAGCTTGTAGGGAACAGGCCGTGCGAAGCCTCCCCCTGCGGGATGCCTGTTCCTCAACGATCCGGTTGACGCAGGCGTCAACCCTACGTACCGATTTTGTTTGGTCAAGGCATCCCGAAAGAGGAGGGCGATCTATCGCCCTATAGCTAGCGCCTTTAATCAACAAACCGGATCGATGAATTTATGAGCAGCGGTATAATCGTGTCATTATGGAAGAACTGATCGTTGCCCTGCACATGCACACTGTCTATTCGGATGGAAGCGGCAAGCACGCTGAGCTGGCGGCCGCGGGTTTGAAGGCCGGCGTGGACGTGTTGATCGTGACGGATCATAACGTGCTGGTAAATGACATCGAGGGCTACACGCAGGAAGGCAGGCGCCGCCTGCTGATGCTCGTCGGTGAAGAGGTTCACGACCGCACATCCACCGAGGGCGGTAATCACATGCTGATCTTCGGGCACAATCTTGAACTTACGCGCTTTGCGCCCAAGCGCCAGCAGCTGATTGACCAGGCGCGTTCCGCCGGCGCGATAACATTCCTGGCGCATCCTTTTGATGACCCCCTGCCGCTTTTCCACGAAAAGTCCTTTGATTGGACCGATTGGGATGTGAAGGGCTTCACCGGGATTGAACTATGGAATCAGATGAGTGAGTTTAAAACCCGCTCTCAAACGCTGCCAAAAGCCGCGTTGCACGCCCTTTTCCCAGGCTTTATGATGCTCAGCCCTTTGGAACGGACGCTCAAGCTCTGGGATGAGCTGCTGCTGACCCGCACGCATCCCGTGGTGGCTGTGGCAGGCGTGGACGCGCATGCCACCACCTATCCTGCCGGTCCGTTCAAGGTCCAGGTTTACCCCTACGAGACGCAATTCCGCTCGATCACGACCCACATCATCACACCACAAGCGCTCAGTGGCGAGATCAACTCGGACAGGCGCATGGTCTATGAAGCCCTGGCTGCCGGGCACTGTTTTTGTGCCAACGACCTGCCCCATCCGACGCGCGGCTTTCGCTTCACGTGCAATAACAATGATGGCACTTTTTGGATGGGCGACAAGGTGGGGGCGGATGCCGGGCTGACCTTCCAGGTGCGCGCGCCAATCCGCTCGCATATTCGCTTGCTGAAGGATGGAGTGGTGGTGCTGGAGGTGCGTGATCGCGAGGTGTTAACGCATCTCACAAAAGAGCCTGGCATTTACCGCGCGGAGGTTTACATTGATTATCGTGGACGCCATCGAGGGTGGATTTTCAGCAATCCGATTTACGCTTCTTGAAACAAAGGATTTTCATTTAACTTCTGGAAGAAATCAACAAAACAGCGATAATTGCTTCATTGGTATAATTTCAAAATGGCTGCCATGCAGAATTTTTTAGCGTTGATTGAAAGTAAAATTCAAGCGTTGCTTGAAGGTACTATGGACAGGCTGCTCTATCCTGGCGCCGCGTCGTCCCTCAGCAGCCAGTTGGTCAGGATCATTGATGAGAAGATCCAGGCTCAAACTGACACCCGCGAAAAATTCGTGCCCGATTTGATCACATTGCATGTGTCCCCGGAGAAGTGGGATGCCTGGCAGGAAGCGATGCCCACCCTGAACCAGGTCGCCAGCGAGGTTGAAGCCACCTGGCTTGAACAGGGCTATCAGTTCAGAGTGCCGCTGCGCATCCAGCTGGCGCAAAACCCCAGCCTGGCTGTTGACGCGCTTGAAATATCGATGGCACTCACGCTTCCCTCCGCCGTCACCTCAAAAACTGCGCTGCAAATCCTGCCTCCTGAAGCTCCTGCCGAACCCATCAAACCTGAGCATGCCTATTTCATCATCAACGGCAAGGAGCAGTTTTATCTAAACAAGACGATCATCAAGATCGGACGTCGGAGCACCAGTGATATCCAGATTGATGACCCGATGATCTCGCGGGACCACTTGCAGCTAAGGGCACAGCACGGGCATTACCTGCTCTTCGATCTCAGCTCCACCGGTGGAACCTTCGTCAACAATCAGCCCGTTAAAAGCGCTACGCTCAAGCCTGGTGATGTGGTCCGGATTGGCAAAACACTCCTGATTTATAACCAGGATATACCAGGAACGGGCGTAAATCCGACCACGAGAATTGCCATAGAGGAGTGAAATGTCTGCCACAGTTGGTCTGATCCTGCGTGTAACTTTTTTGGCTTTTCTATATGGTTTTTTAGCGCTCGCAATGTGGATGCTGTGGCGCAGTGTGGTCTCGAAGCAAATTAACCAGGGCAACCTCGCGATACCTGGTCTCACGCTATCAACAAAAATCGGCACCGAAACGATGGTGCAAAGCTTTGCCGGCACTGAAGTGTTGATTGGCCGAAGCCTGGATTGTGACTTTATCCTGGAGGATTCAACCGTCTCTTCCAGGCATGCCCGCCTGTTCTATAACCTGAACCAATGGTGGTTCGAGGATCTCAAATCGACGAATGGTTCCTATTTGGATGGCATCCGGGTTGAGGAACCAGTTGTTGTAAAAGAAAACGACGAATTTTATTGCGGCGACGCAATTTTTACCATTTCCATCAAACCAGTTGAACAAGAAGAGAGGCGAAAATGACAGAAGAGTTTGCATTTGGGATTATCGGAGGATCAGGATTATATGGCTTTAGTGGGTTTGAAAATGTAGAAACCATCGAGGTGGATACGCCTTTTGGCAAGCCATCCTCACCCATCGTGATCGGAGAAATCAAGGGCAAAAAGCTGGCTTTTCTGGCGCGCCATGGCATTGGGCATGTCCTTTTACCTTCGGAAGTAAATTACCGTGCAAACATCTATGCCTTCAAAGAACTGGGTATTAACAAGATCATCAGCGTAAGCGCCGTGGGATCCCTGCGGGCGGATTACGCGCCCGGGCATATCGTTGTGCCGGACCAGCTCTTTGACTTCACCAAAGACCGAAAACGTAGCTTCTTTGGCGATGGGATCGTTGCCCACATCAGTACCGCTTATCCATTCTGCCCCAAATTGAGCGGGCAGCTCCTGAAAGCGCTTGAGGAGCAGGACGCTGTGGTGCACAATGGCGGCACCTACATCACCATCGAAGGTCCACGCTTCTCCACCCGTGGTGAGTCAAACACTTTCAGGTCCTGGGGCATGTCTTTGGTGGGGATGACCGCCTCTCCGGAGGTCTTCCTGGCGCGAGAAGCGGAGATCTGCTACGCCACAATGGCGCATGTGACGGATTACGATTGCTGGCACATTTCAGAGGAACCGGTGACCGTGGAAATGGTCATCAAGACCCTCAACCGCAATACCGCAGTGGCACAAAGCACCCTGATCCGCCTGGTTGATTTGCTGGCAGAGGATGATGGCTCTGAATCTTGTGGCTGTGGAGAGGCTCTTAAAAACGCCATAATGACCAACCCCGCGAAGATCAACCCGGAAACAAAATCCAGGCTCCACCTGCTGGTGGATAAGTATCTCGGATAACCTTGTCTGCTAAAACCGCCACCCGATCGCACTCAAAACAGCCCAGGCTGCTGGCTCTGGCGGTATTATTTCTGTTTTTCCAAACAGCTGCCCTTTCGCTGGCAAATGGCACTCGCCTGCACTCCGAGCAATTGCAGCCGGACTGGCTGGTTTTTGTGCCATTCTTTGTCTGGTTGGGTGGTATTTTGGCGCTTCACAAAGCCATAAAACGCAAACTGCCAAACCGCGATCCCTGGATTTTCCCAACTTTCGCGGCTTTGGTCGGATGGGGCATGCTGACCGTCTGGCGTCTTTCACCAAGCCTGGGGCAAAAGCAGCTTGGCTGGTTCCTGGTGGCTTGTGTTTTGTTTTGGCTGGGTCTCAGGACGAACCGCCTGAGCCACTTGTTGAAACGCTACAAGTATGTCTGGCTCCTGGTCGGTTTGCTGCTGATCGGACTTACTTTCCTTGTTGGGGTGAATCCAACCGGCGCAGGTCCGCAATTGTGGCTGGAAGCTTTTGGGTTCTATTTTCAGCCATCTGAGCCTCTGAAGCTGTTGATGATCGTTTACCTGGCGGCCTTTTTCGCTGACCAGATCAAACCGAACATCACCCTGCTGGGCTCGGTTTTTCCTACTCTAATTATGATTGGCGTGGCAGGACTTTTGCTGATTGGTCAGAGGGATCTCGGCACCGCCAGTTTGTTCGTTTGCCTTTATGCGCTGATGCTGACAGTCACCACGCAAAAGCGCCGCTTTTTGTTGCTGATCCCCCTGGCTGGCATCGCGGCTGGATTGATCGGTTACTTTGTCTTTGACATCGTCCGAGCCCGCATCGATATCTGGCTCGACCCCTGGGCGCAGGCATCAGGAAACGCTTACCAACTCGTGCAAGCCCAAATCGCGATCGCGGCTGGTGGGCTGGCAGGAACTGGCCCGGGTCTGGGCAGCCCTCTGTTCATCCCTGTGGCAGTCTCGGATTTTATCTTTCCGGCGATTGCCGAAGAAACCGGCTTGCTGGGCAGTTCGGCTCTGATCCTCCTGATGATGATCCTGGTGATCCGCGGTATAAGCATTGCTCAGACCACAAAGACCACATTTGGGCGCTACCTGGCTTTTGGCATCGCAGCCTATTTAGGATTGCAAACCTTCTTTATTGTCGCGGGGAATCTGGGATTAATACCATTAACTGGCGTGACTTTCCCCTTTCTTTCCTACGGCGGCTCGTCGCTCGTCACAAATCTGATCGCGGTGATGCTGCTGCTCAAAATCAGTTCTGAGCAGGCAGCCGAACCCCTGCCCGAACCCGTTCGCCGTCCTTATCGCTGGGTGGCAGCCATTTTCCTCATCCTGTTCACGCTGCTGATCGCCGCCAGCAGTTGGCTGGCGATCTTCCAGCAAAAGGACCTTCTGGCGAAGCCCGAAAATCCACGCTGGGCAGTTTACGACCGCTACACTCCCAGGGGAAAAATCCTCAGCCAGTCAGGAGAGGAACTGGCAGTTACGACAGGCGAAATCGGCAGCTACAAACGGGAAGTTTTGATGCCCGCCTTGAGCAATACGATTGGCTACACAAGCGGTTTGTATGGGCAGGACGGACTGGAATTGAGCCAATACGATTGGCTGCGAGGTTACTCAGGCAGGAGCTACGACACACTCTGGAATTATCAATTGTTCTACAATCAACCACCTCCGGGGGTGGACATCAAACTGAACATAAACGCTGCACTGCAAAACACCGCCGATACTCTATTGGGTGATGAGAAAGGCGCGATTGTCCTGGTAAACGCTACCACTGGTGAAATCTACGCCATGGCTTCGCATCCCTACTTTGATGCTAATACCCTTACAGAAAACTGGGAACAATTGCGCCAGGATCCGGATGCTCCAATGGTCAACCGAACGACCCAGGCAGCTTACCCGCTGGGAACATTGGTAAACAGCCTGGGACTTGCCACCTATTACAACCAGCCGCAATCCGCTGTAAATGTGCTGCCGGAAGTGGCAGGTGGACAGGATGAGTTTTGCCAGGCAGCCAGCGATGCTTTTGGTGAGGAATTGGGCGGTTACCAGAGCGGCTGCGAAGCCGCAGCAATAGCATTGGTCCAAAATCTCGATCCGATTGTTTTCCTGGACCAATTGGAAGCCTTCGGACTGTTTAGCGCGCCAACTTTTTCCTTGCGTACCATAGAACCTGACACAAAACCCGACCCGGCGATCTTTGTAACCAAGCCGACGAGCGCGCTCGAAATCCAGGCAACCCCACTGCAGATGGCATTGATTGCGGCAAGCATCACCAACGATGGATTGCTGCCTTCCCCGCGATTGCGAAATACTTACCTTTCGGAAGATGGTCAATGGACGCCATTCAGGGAAGGTGTTCTGCCGGTTCGGGTGATTGAATCAACAGCGATGGAGCGCCTGCGGACAAGTCTGATTGGAAATGACAAGGCTTTTTGGTTTCAAAGCGGACACGCCCTGACAAAGGACGGCCAAATTCTGACCTGGTACATTGGCGGAACAACAGAAGATTGGGTTGCCACGCCTTTGGCTATCGCGGTGGCAATAGAATCAAACGCTCCCGACCTTGCACAAACAATCGGGAGCAGCTTGTTGAGTTTATTCGGAACTGACTAAATTTCAGCGTATGCGCAGGAACTTGCGCCGTCCAACCTGAAGGACACTATCGGGTTCGGGCTTGCTATTGGGATCACTCATGGTAACGCCATCAACTTTCACACCATTCTGATCAATCAGGCGGCGTGCTTCGCTGCGCGATCCAGCCATTTTCTGCCCAACTAGAATGTCGATCAGGCTCTCTTCCTCACCAGGATGATATTCGGGCATTTCTTCCGGAGTGTCGCCTTTTTGGAAAGTGTGTACAAACTGATTTTGAGCATCCTGAGCGGCTTGTTCACCATAGAAAACGGTGGTGATGCCATAGGCGAGCTGCATTTTTGCGTCGCGGGGGTGGACGCTGTTGGTGGCCAAACCAGCCTTGAAGCGGGAGAGTTGCTCGGGCGACCATTCGGTAGCCAACTCAGCATAAATGGGCATGGCCTTATCCGGAATGCTCATGACCTTGCCATACATATCCGCAGCGTCGGAGTTAAGCGGGATATGGTTGCCCAATGATTTGCTCATCCGCACTTCACCATCAGTCCCGGGCAGGATGCCAAGGATAACACCAATGTTTGGTTTCTTTCCAAGCGAGGTCATGATTTTGCGGGACGCGGTGATGATATTGAAAAGCTGATCCGAGCCCCCCACCTGGACGTCAGCGTCGAGATGGTAGGCGTCGTAGCCCTGCATGATAGCGTAAAAGAACTCGTGCAGATAGATCGGCTCGTTCTTGTCCGAGCGTTTGTGGAAGTTATCGCGGGTCAGGAATTGCTGCACAGTGAAATTGGAAGCCAATCCAATAAAATCTGACATGGTAAGCTCACGAAGCCACTGATCGTTATAAAGCACCTGCGTGCGTTCTGGGTCCAGGATGCGGAAAGCCTGCTCGGCATAGGTTCGAGCGTTTTCCATGACCTTTTCCTCACTCAAATGGGGACGTAGTTTGTCCTTGTCTGAGGGGTCGCCAATCATGGAAGTGTAAGTACCGATCACGAAGAGCACTTCATGCCCAAGCTCCTGGAATTGACGGAGTTTGCGCATGGTAACGGTGTGCCCAAGATGAAGGTCGGTGGAGGTGGGGTCGTAACCGCAATAAACGCGCAGGGGCTTGCCCGCTTTTTCGGACTCAACCAGGCGTTGGCGCAGCTCTTCGGCCATGCTGTCAGCTATGCTCGCGTCGCCAAAATCGGCGCCTTGCATCAAATATTCAACTTGTTCGTGGATGTTCATGATCTTCTCCTGCCCGGTCATAATTCGGCGCATGACCGTTCTTGCATTGTTATTGAATGTTGAATTCTACCACTGGATTTTCCATCCCACTTAGAACAATTTCTTCCTGCTCGCCGCCATCGCGAACAGATGCATTGAATAGGAAGGATGGGTTGGCGTCAAAATCCCTCAACCTACAACAATTTGAACCAAACGTTTGGGTGTCGGTGGGTAGGCTATCGCCAGGTGTACTCCCGAAAACGCTCCGTGACGCCAACCCACCCTTGTATCT
>DIWN01000071.1 GCA_002423495.1 Anaerolineaceae bacterium UBA6105
TTGTGGATGAAAACCGCCAGATTCACTTTATTCTGACAGGATCATCAAACTTTCTGTTGATGGAAAAGATTAGCCAAACCCTGGCAGGCCGCACCGCAGTCCTGCATTTGCTACCCTTCTCTTTAAAAGAACTGGAACCACTGGCGGAGCCGTACGAAAACCTGATTTTCAAAGGTCAATACCCACGTATTTACGACCGTGACATCTCACCAACTGATTTTTATCCATCCTACATCCAGACCTACGTAGATAGGGATGTTCGTCTGATCAAAAATATCGGGGATATAAATGCCTTTATCCAGTTCACACAGTTATGCGCCGGACGCATCGGGCAGCCACTAAATTATGCCAGTCTGGCAAGTGATGCCGGCATCAGCCCCAACACAGTCAAATCATGGCTGTCTGTTCTGGAAAGTTCCTACATCCTGTANNGTGAAATCACCCAAACTCTATTTTTTTGACAGCGGGGTTGCTTGTTCACTTCTTGGTATCCGCGCGCAAGATCAAGTCCACTTGCACTATATGAAGGGTTCTCTTTTTGAAAATCTGATTCTTAATGAGTTTATAAAACGCAATTTCAACCGTGGCGAGAACCGCCTGCCATACTTTTGGCAGGATAACCACGGTAAAGAAATAGATTGTGTGCTAGAAAAAGGCGATAGAGTTACTGCGATTGAAATTAAATCCGGAAAAACGATGTCTGCCAACTACTTTGACAATCTTAAATACTGGCTGTCACTCACAGGTCTACCTGAGAGTCAAGAGTATGTAGTCTATGGCGGTGATCAATCAATGCAAACCAGTGCCGGCAAATTAACTAGTTGGCGAAATTTGGATCATATTTCAGGTTAACAAAGTCTTTGATCCATTCCATGTGTTAGTAGATCCTTCAACCGGCGGACGCATTTGAAACTGAGGCAAAATGAACGAACTGCTTTGGTGGATGAGTNNGTAATACATTTGTATTACTTTTTCAAGTGATGGTTCAATTACTAAACACCAAAACATTAAGAATTTTTTTGAACTTTCCCATGATTGTACAAAACTGCGATTGGAATGCAGTTTTGTACAATTGGTGAGTTCTCATTTTCCTACTCAAAACTAGAGTATTATATCTAGAGACGCAGTCCAACCGGTCCTGCAACTTACGAAGGACCAAATTCTGCTGGTCAATCATCTTTTGCAACCTGTCGTTCTCTGCCCTTAGAGAAAAGTTCTGCTGATCGGTTCCCCATTTCCCAATTTTGATTTTCGCGATCTCGGTATCTTTCTCAATCATCCTTTGGCTAGCAGCTGCTAAAAACGCATTCTCTTTTTGGAATTTGCGTTCCAGGATTGAGAGTATAGGCTCTGGAAAACGATAGCGAAGTTTTTCCTGCATGCGCCGGGTATTCCCGTGGTAGTAAATCAAATATTCAATTACCACACAGGCATTGAGTATCAGATGATCTTCAATCGAGATTCCAACCTCTGAAAAGAACTCCTCAAAGTGATGGTTCAATAAATCTTTTAGCAGTTGGAGGTTTGACAGATCATCGGAATTAGTTAAGTAATTATTCATATTCATTCCTTCTGATAAAGGTTTCTGGAACCGTATCTAAAAAATCCAGACACGGTTCCTAAAGGTTCAGATGACCAGATCATTGAGCGCATCCTCTGCCCCATCTTCCTCAGGGACAAAGAATGACTCATCGGTCGGCAATCCGCCCATTCGCAAGGCTGCTTTAACTGCCCGCGCTTTGCACATGCTGCCAGCACGATTAAAGAAGTTGATCAGATCATCATCTTCCCCTGGTCTCAACCGCAGATGGATATGCACCGAAATGGAGAACGGAGTGGTTGTTTCTTGATCCTTCTGGTTCATGCTTTCCTCCGGTTGGCCTGCTGCTTGGCCAATTTGTATAAGCCGCGACTGATCGAGGTCACCGGATCATCCGGGATGTAAACTCTGCCACTAAACCGTTCCACCAGCATGTCACGTAGAAGGATGGCTCCCCCACCCACAATGATTAGTTGCGAAAACCTGCGCCAGCGATTTCCCCAGGTCTTTTCGATCTGACCGGTGACTTCCCTTGCCCAGACCGGGACAGCTTGGCGAATCTCTAGTTTTGACGAGTGTAACTTGGTATCCAGTTCCCCCAAAGTATGAAGATTGTCTCCGTTGAATAGTTCAAGTAGCTGGCGTACTCCCAGGGTACGACCAGCGGTCATGACCTGTACAACCGTTCGGTCGTCGACCGTTAGCAATTCAAGTGTGTTGAACCCAATCAAGATGATCCCCATTTCCTGGTTGAAATGAGCCCGACGTTGAGGAATAAACTGACCTTCATCATCGAGGAGATAATCAAACAGCGCTCCTGAAGGTTGGCTGGTGACCTTCACATCTTCAATCCGAATGGAACAATGCTGACCATCAGCGTCCCATTCATGCTCTCCCACCAACCACCGCTTGACGTTCTCAGCATTGGTAGCAGCCTGATCTCCAGATAGTACCTCCAGGGGTAAGCCCACGATTAGATTGACAGGGACTTCAATCATTCCAAATTGCTGCATGTAACGGCTGAGGATTCCGTACACGATTGCGCGGGTTTCCGGTACACCGGTCATGCGTTCATAATTGAGGTTTTCAATTGCCCTGCCCCAGTCGTGCGCACCGGGACCGACATAGAAATTCATTCCACCCACCCCCACCTTCATAGGTGGTTTGCGATTGCGAAATCCAAGCAGTTGGCTTACCTGCTGCCCGGTATCCACTGCAACTACTGCTTGAAGTTGAATCCCTCCGTGTGTTCCATAGAGCTTATTCGCTCCTGCACCCAGGTCTTCGCCAAAGAACAAAGGCTCACTCATGGTTCACCTCCACCGACCGCTTTACCGGATCATTATTGCGTTCCATCGTGAGATAAGCACCCATGGCTTCGCACACCCGCCTGGCCAGATTGCGCCGGGGTGTCGTTTGAATGAAACGTATGAAATTGTCGTCCACTCCTGGATAGAGAGTGAAATGGATAGAGATGACGAGCTTCTCTCTCGCTCGTGTTTGATTGATCGACATTTGCGACCTCCTTTAGAAAGATAGGCCGCACCTGTGCGAATTCGAGAAAAACTGGAATGCTGCAAAAATCTTGTGAGTTACCAAAAAAACGTGCAAAACGTATGGATTTAGTGCCAAAAATGGCCGTCCTGGACGTTTTTAACCCCTATATATGCTGCTCTATATACTCTATTCCCCCACATATACGGTATGGATGTCTTACGGCAGTTCTTCGAATCAGTCGGTTGTGCATTCGAATCGCGCCGGGAGCGCCTTTGAATGACAATCAGGGTCTCTGTTCGCCCTGAACGAGATTGGCGGAACAGCCATGGGAGTTTGGAAATACTTATTGCCCATTCAGTAATAGACTTTTCCTGATGTAAAAACTATCATCAGTAACGAATGCTGATTCCTAATTTTGCAAATGCTGATGAAAGTAAGCGTTCCGTCTGATCAAAATAAGCATCGCTCTTTTTATCCATCAGGTTATATTTCCGATATACCCAATCGGCATGGTTATAATTCATCCTATCGATAATCACGTAATCAATTTTTCCGGCCAGCATTTCCGCAAGGTCTTCCACCCCTGGAAGGATCGGCGCGATCATGGCGTATGTTCTTATCCCTGCCTTATGCAGACTATCAAGTGCGTTTATTCTTTCTTCTATCGCAGGGGCATTCGGTTCAAAGATCTTTCTGATGCGATCGTCAGCAGTTGTAATACTGAGACCCGCTTCAAAATTTTTCCCTCTTTTTAGAACATCCATGTCCCTTAAAATCAAAGGTGAACGTGTCTGGATGACAACTGACCAATCATTTTGCGCCAAAATTTCAAGGCATTTCCGTGTGACCAAGTATTTCGCCTCGAATGGTTGATATGGATCACATACACCGCTTACCCACACTTTTCCGGGTTTTTTCTTTGTTATTTCTTTTCTTAGTAAATCGGGGGCGTTGATCTTCACATCCACAAATTGACCCCATGGTTCGCGGTGCCCGGTAAATCTCTTCATGAAGCGAGCATAACAATAGGTGCAATTATGCTGGCAGCCCGTATAAGGATTTATCACATACGGATACACTTTTGATGAAGAGAGAATTGTTTTTGCATGAACTTCTTTAACGATCATGTTCCTATTGTAATTCTTTCCTTAATCGACTGATGATTCCTCGAAATTCGTGTAAATGAACCAGGGAATAATAGTGAATCATTTTTAATACCTCATTCTGATTTAAAAAACGCTGTTATATCAAACTAATTATAGAATTATTGGGAATTCATTAATAATCAACGATATGTCCCTCCTGCTCTTTATCCACCAGTAGCGCGGGTGGGACTCGAACCCACAAGGGTGTGAACCCGGAGGATTTTAAGTCCTCTGCGTCTGCCTAATTCCGCCACCGCGCCACAAGGTTTTGATATTTTACATCAAATCTCGTCCCTTTCAAAGGGTTATCCAGCAATTCAATAGAAATAAAGGTTCATTTCTTTTTGGATGAAAACAATTTAGCCAATTTCACGAACCCGGCAGCTTTGATATGTTCCAGCGGAGCAAGGCACTCCGTCTGCATGCGCGCCTCGCGGATGCTTCGACGCAATTCTTCGGATGAATGGAAATCCGGCAGGCTGAGTGTGGCCAGACCCACTTCCGGGTACGTATGCGCGTCCGAGCCGACCGTGAACGGTTTGTTCCATTTTTCTGCCAGTTCAAGTGCTCTCTCATTGAATTCCGGTTTGAAACAGCGCGCGTTGAACACCTCCACCGCGTCCACCTGCGGCAGGATCTCCTCCAATTCCCCCGCTTTCCAGAAAGCGCGGAACGCGTCGCAGGGATGCGGTATCGTGATGAAAGCGCCCTGCTCTTTCATCAATGCAATGGTCTGCAACGCCGGCAGCCCGGCAGGGATCTCTTCCTGCAGGAAATATGCGATCAATTCACCGCTGGCGGTCAGCACCTCTTCGGATACGACCACCAAATCGGCGTCCAGCGCATGCGCTTTCAGCGCTCCTGCGATGGTATCGTGATCGGTGATGCACAGCCGCTCGATGCCATTCTCGCGCGCGGTCTGCAGCAGGCGCTCCAGCCGGTTGATGCTGTCGGATGAATAGATCGAATGGCAGTGGAATTCTGCCCGCACTATCTTATTCGCCATCTTGATACAGATCTCCAGCGGGAGGTTCCAGGGTCACTTCCGGGCGGGTGATCTTGGTCAAATAGTTCCCCCACGGATAGGCTTGCACCACGCTATCCCCATTTACCAGCGTCCCTTCACAAAATTTCTCTTTGTCATACGCCTGGTAACCGCTCAATACAAAGGGCAGACCGCCCTCTGCCAGCACCCATTCGCCGTTGTATTTGCGCGCGATGTGAATATGGATACCGGATGAACTGCCTCCCGCGCAGGAGGGATGCCCGATGCGTTCATCCTGGTTCACCCAATCACCGACTTCCACTTTATCCGTGCTGGAAACATGCATGTACAGCAGCACCCAGCCGGTCTGTTCATTGCCGTCCCCATCCAGGTCCAGCACCACCAATCCGGTCCCACCGCGTACCACCAATCCCCCCGCTGCCGCGAGAGCCCATTTATTGGAAGTCCCACAGCCGGAACGATCCAGCGGTGGTGCGAAATCCAGCGCGGCTGGCGGTCCTTCTTTACCCCAGGCTTCGTGCGGTCCGCAGGTGTAATTCCACACCTGTCCCTCGGGGAAAGGCAGGTTCATTTCCGGCTGGGTTGTCCCGGCCGGGAAGAGCGGTTCCACACTCGCAGCTCTTACCCAGGCATCCCCAAAGAGCGCTGCATGCACCTGCGGGATGGAATTCTCTCCATAGAGAGCCATCTGCCATTCCGCCGGAGTGGAAATGCTGGCCACATACACCATCACCGCCACCGTCCCCGCATTCAGGTTGGGAGCCAGCCGCAGCGTACTGCCGTCGTTGAAAGTCAGATCGGTCAGCGTTCCAGCGCGCCACCCGTAATATCCGATCTCCAATTGGCGGATTACCAATCCCAGTTGTTTGTACAGCCCGCCCTTATCCGCCTTGAGAAATCCATACGGGTACTGCACCTCGTCCTGCGTTTCCGGCTCACCGGTCACCCACCCACTTTGATATTCCAATAAGCTGAGCAAGATGCGCGGATTGATGGAGTATTCCACCGCCAGTTGATAGATGATTTCCGCGCCCGGCGTTGTGCCGCGCGTCATCAATTCGCTGTATTCTGCCAGTTTTCCTGCTTTTTCATTGACAAAAGAAAGCATGTCAAAACCTACCGTGGATGGAGAAAAGACCACATCGCTATCAGGGATGAGCAGGTCATTCGGCGTGATCACACCCAGGACGGTTGGGATATACAAGCGTGTGCCGGGTGGCAGCAGCAAATCTTCCACTTCCCCATCCGCGAAGATGATCTCATCTTCATCCACTCCAAAGTGGATCGCCACCACCGCCAGCGTATCGCCCGATTGGGAGAGATATTCCGTGTAGCCTGCCGGCTTGGGGTCTTCGGTGGGTGTTGAGGAGGATTGCGGAGTTGCCTCTTTGGTAACTGTGCTGATATCCGCTGCGCTTTGTGGAGCTGCGCAGCTCATTAATAAGATGATCAATAAACTGAAAAGAGCGAATTTACCAGTAGATTTCATTTTCATCGGTTACATACCCTGATGCTTCTATGATTGTGGTATCCAGGATGAGCGTTCCCTCATACTGCGCTCCCGAGCCGCCTGACTTCCACCCGCTCAGGATGAAAGGCATATCGCGGTCGGCAGCAATCCACACGCCATTATACCGCCGGGCCAGATGCGTGTGTGTACCGGTCGATGGCCCGCCCTCACAGGAGGGATGCCCGATGGCATCACCGGCTTGCAGCCGCGTGCCCGCCGCCACTCGTCCAGCCTGAGCAATGTGCATATACAGCAGCGCCCAGCCGCTGCGGATGTCGCCATCCCCGTCCAGGTCCTGCAGCACCACACCGTTTTCGGCATACACGATCACACCATTTGCCGCAGCCCGCACCCAGGCAGCGCTGGTAAAGCAGCCGAATTCCTCCCCAGGTGGTGAGAAATCCAGCGCCGCCCAGGCTGCCCCATCCCCCCAGGCAGAATGCGGACCGCTGGTGTAGTGCCAGCGCTCGCCCTGTGCAAAGGGTAACTGCAGCGTTGGCTGCGCCAACCCCTCCGGCAGCAGCATCCCCATATCATATTGAAATGGATCTCCAAACAGGCGCACATATTCCGCATAAAATCCCAGCGGAGAGACCGCCAGCTCCCAATCGTGGTATTCCAGCAATGTTCCGAAAAAATAATACAGCGCGGCGCTGGCATCGTTCAGATCTTCCGGGAGAGTTACACGGCTGCCATCCTGCAGGGAAATTTCGGGCAGCGCTCCCACTTCATGCGTATAAAAACCGCGGTTGAGTGTATTGGCCGCCCACGAAAGCTGGCTGAAGAGCCCTTCATAAGTAGGTTCCGCTTGAATGAGCGGATATTTCCCCTGATAGTCTGGATTCGCTTCACTGACCCAACCTGCCCGGTACTCCAGCAGAGCCAGCAGCAGGCGCGGATTGACCGAATAGAAAAGGCTGACCTCGGCAACAATCTGCGCTCCGCTCATCCAGCGACCGTCAACCTCTTCCGTGTATCCGTTTAAATAGCCGCCCTGCTCTTCGATGAATACTGCCGCGTCAAAGCCAACCTGTGCCGGGCTGTATACCAGTTCGGCATCCGGTATGAGCTGTGTTTTGTTGTTTAGAGCAGCAGAACTGGCTTGTTCTTCGCCATTAACAAAATCCCCGCCTGTTTTTGCGCAGGCAGGGAGAACAATCAAGATCATAAAAAAGAAAATCACGTTGAGAAATCGCTTGCCCGGTTTCATCATCCCAAATGGATCGGCAGCGCTTTTCCGGCCAGCAAATGCACATGGATATGCTGCACGCTCTGACCGGCATTCGGACCGGTGTTGATCGAGAGTCGGTAGCCCGCCTCAGCCACACCCTGTTCCCTGGCAATCTTCTTTGCCACCAGGATCAGATGCCCGATCAACGCTTCATCCTCCGTGCTCATCTCGTTCACCGAATCAATGTGCTTATTCGGCACGATCAGAATATGGATAGGCGCCACCGGACGGATATCCCAAAAGGCAGTGGCCAGTTCATCCTGATAAATGATGCGGCCGACCGCCTCACCGGCTGCGATCTTGCAGAACACGCAGTCGGAAGGCATTTTATTCCAGATCCTCGCCGCGGATGAAGGCTTCCGTCAAAGCCATTGCTTTATCATCCTTATACTGGCGCGGTGGGGTTTTCATAAAATAGGAAGCCGGACCGTACAGTGGTCCGCCAATTCCGCGATCCAGGCCCAGTTTGACACAGCGCACTGCATCGATAACCACGCCGGCGGAGTTGGGGGAATCCCATACTTCCAGTTTTGCTTCCAATTGCAGCGGAACATTTCCAAAAGTGGTGCCTTCCATGCGAATATGGCAGAACTTACGGTCGGTCAACCAGGGCACATAATCGCTCGGTCCGATATGAATATCCTCCTGGGGCAGTTCATAGGGCAGCATGCTGGTAACCGCGCCGGTTTTNNGTGTTGCCGCCGAAATTAAGCTGGTAGGTATGATCCAGGTGCACACCTCGGTCAACGAAGAGACTCGTCAGCATGCGGTGCAAAATGGTGGCACCCACCTGCGATTTAATATCATCGCCGATGATCGGTAATTTGCGTTCGATGAAACGCGGTGCCCAGTAAGGAGAACTGGAAATGAAGACCGGGATGGCGTTCACCATGCCGCAGCCAGCTTCCAGGATCTGCTCGACATACCACTTGGTGGCCATTTCAGAGCCCACCGGCAGGTAATTGATCACCACATCCGTCTTGGTGTCTTTGAGGATCTTTACCACGTTATCGGTTGGACCGGGGGCTTTCGTAACGATCTGGCTGACATACTTGCCTAACCCATCATGCGTCATCCCGCGGTAGACCTTCACATCCATCTTGGGGACATCCGCAAAGCGGTAGGTGTTGTTGGGATAAGCGTAGATCGCTTCAGACAGGTCTTTTCCGACCTTTGTATCCACCACATCAAACGCTGCGGTGAATTCGATATCGCGAATATGGTATCCGCCTAAATTGACATGCATCAAACCGGGTACGCGGTCATCATCTTTGGCTTCGCGGTAAAAATGCACACCCTGAACCAGCGAAGAAGCGCAGTTGCCCACGCCGATGATGGCTACCCGTACTTTATGGTCTTTGCTCATAGATTCCTGCTCCTTATGGAAATGTATAGCTGTAATTCTATCACCACTACCCTGCCTGCTGCATATTCTTGAGTATGCTGGGAAAAAAGATGGAAAATTACCATCTGCATGCTGTTTTGTAGATTTTTGACATGTAGATTTTTGAATTTGACAAGGATTGCTTGCTATGTTATAAAACAGAGAATTAACAACTGAATAGTGCCCCATTAATTTCTCTTATCCAGAGAGGTGGAGGGATCGGCCCTGTGAAACCTCGGCAACCCGCAGAGCAATTCGCAAGAAACGCTCACGAAGGTGCCAACTCCGACAGAAAGTCGTTCTGGAAGATGAGAGGAGATGCATTACAAACTGCGTTTGCCCCTCAATCCGGATGGGGCAAATTTTTTTAACAAGGAGCAACAAGAAACATGAAATCTCTAATGGAGTCACCCAAATACCTGTTCACCTCCGAATCCGTCACCGAAGGTCATCCGGATAAAATCTGTGACCAGATCAGTGATGCGGTCGTGGATGCTTGCCTTGCGCAGGATCCCACATCACGCGTAGCCTGCGAAACAGCCGCCAAGACCGGCTTCGTCATGCTGTTGGGAGAGGTCACCACCAAAGCTGTCATCAATTATGATGAACTGGCGCGTGAGGTCATCAAGGATATCGGCTATGACCATACCGACAAGGGTTTTGATTACAACACCTGTGGTGTGCTGGTGGCCATTTGCAAACAGTCGCCTGATATCGATATGGGCGTCTCAAAAGCCAAGGAAGCCAAAGAAGGCAAAATGAAGGACGAGATCGAAGCTATCGGCGCCGGCGACCAGGGTATGATGTTCGGTTTCGCTTGCAATGAGACCGATGTGCTCATGCCCATGCCCATTTATCTGGCGCACAAGCTCACCCGCCGCCTGGCGGAAGCTCGCAAAGATGGCACGCTCGATTGGCTGCGCCCGGACGGCAAGAGCCAGGTCACTGTGGAATACCACTATGGCAAACCAACCCGTATTCATACAGTTGTCATCAGCACCCAGCACGCCCCCGAAGTATCCCATGAGGAGATCGAAAAGCAGGTGATTGATACGATTATTCGACCCATCATTCCCTCCGGAATGCTGGATGAGAATACCATTTACCACATCAACCCCACCGGGCGCTTCGTCACCGGCGGACCCAAAGGCGATTCCGGTCTAACCGGCCGCAAGATCATCGTGGATACCTACGGCGGCATGGGGCGCCATGGTGGCGGCTGCTTCAGCGGCAAGGATGCCACCAAGGTTGACCGTTCCGCAGCTTATGCCGCGCGCTGGGCTGCCAAGAACGTGGTCGCTGCCGGTCTGGCAGATCGCTGTGAGATCCAGGTAGCCTATGCCATCGGGGTTGCCAAACCCGTCAGCATCAACGTAGAAACCTTCGGCACCGGTAAGATCGCACCCGAGAAGATCGCTGAATTGATCTATGAGAATTTCGACCTGCGCCCGGGCGCCATCATCCGCGATCTGGATCTGCGCAAACCGCTGTTCCGCAAGAATACCAATTACGGCCATTTCGGTCGCGACGACCTCGACCTGACCTGGGAACGCACCGACAAAGCCGCTGTCCTACGCAAAGCGGCTGGTCTGTAAATCCTGAATATAGGGCAGGATTCCATTCCTGCCTGATAAAAAAAGAGACTTGAAAAATCAAGTCTCTTTTTTTTATTCAGTTTCTTCTTCGTCTCCGAAATCCAGCACCGGGCGCACCCNNCCGCTGCCGCTATCCGGTTTGCCGACGATCTCCAGCTCTTCCATGCGGTCCACTAATCGGGCTGCCCGTGTATAACCTATGCGAAACTTCCGTTGCAGCATTGAGATAGAAGCCCGTTCTTCTTCCCTGATAAAATCGATCGCTTTCTGCAATAAAGGATCTTCATCCAATTCGGATGGGCTGTCAAACAGCGGAACTTCGGTCACGGGTTCTCCTAGCGGAAAAACTTTTTCCATGCTCTGGCTGATCCCAACGCTCGGGGCTGCCGCTTTCAATTCCTCCGCCTGTCTGATCCAAAAATGCACCAGGCGTTGGATCTCTTCTTCGGAGAGATACACACCCTGCAGTCTTTTTGGAGAAGGTTCATTGGGTGCCTGGAAGAGCATATCGCCCTTCCCGATCAGGCGTTCGGCTCCGACCTGGTCCAGAATAACGCGGCTGTCGACACCCGACACCACCGCAAAGGAAATGCGCGCCG
>DIWN01000014.1 GCA_002423495.1 Anaerolineaceae bacterium UBA6105
GAGGATGCATGACGATATTAATTCCGGTGGTGGGTATTTTATGCACCACGTTATTCCTTTTACTGTGGTATCCGAAACAGATCAAAACAGGCAGATTGGCCGCCCTTTATACGGTTGATTCTGCACGCTCTTTGTCTTCCCTGAATCCGAAATCGCTGGAGTACAAACTGTTGGCCTCCGGGTTGAACATAAAGCCCATTACCTTTCGCTTACTACGCATTGCTGCTGGTGTTTGTGGGATTGTCATCGCCTGGTTGTTTTTGCCAGGTTTGCCGGCGATCATGATTGGCGGAATTCTTTTTTACATTCCTGGAGCCTGGCTTGATGATCGGGTGAAAAGTCGTGGACGAAACATCGATCAACTACTTCCCATTGCCATTGGCCGCACTGCTGCCGGGTTGCTTGCAGGTGGTTCCGTGCCGGATGTCCTTCAGCAAGTTGGAGAGTCGTTGGAGTTAGAAAAAACCAATCCGCTCACACCTGAATTTGTTCTCACCGCTTCAGAAATGCGTATTAAGGACCGGGTAGAAGCGCTCCGAAGTCTTGCGTCTCGCAGTCCTTCGGTGTCCCTGTCCAATCTTGCTCAATTACTGGAAGGATACACCGAGGCAGGTGGACGCGCCTACACCGGAGTTCTCATGGATATTTCTAGCCGTGTCCAACAAATCCTGATTGCCCGTAACCGCGCCCAAGCCAAAGCTGGCGATTCACTAGTATCTGCTAAAGTGTTGCCGGTTGTCTTGATCTTTATCTTGATTTATCTCAGTCAGGATCCAATGGTGCGTTCTTCTTTGATCGCCCTACCCGTTCAAATCGTTATTGGGGTCACGATGGCAGCTATGGTGGGTGGATATTTCATCATTCGTTCAATGATCATGGAGGCTGTTTAGATGACCGCTTTGATTTACCTCACCGGGATTGCTGTCTTTGGTTTGGTCATCTACCTAACGCTTGAACTGGCTCCTGCTGCACCTACCGGGCGTTTGTCTGAGATTCTTACTCCTGCGGATGGCGTCGTCCTGACCGGGTGGCGCAAATCCCTGTCTCCCCTGGATAAACCGGTCTCTAAATGGACGCCAGTTGGTTTTCTTCGAAAAACGCGTGCAGATTTGTATTGGGCGCATATTGGAGAGCGTTGGAATGATTGGAACGAAGTTCAATTTACCTCCTTGCGAGTGGCTTTAGCTGTAGCAGGATTTGGATTAGGGATGGTTGCTACTGCAGAACCTGTGTTCGCACTGGTAGGTGGGTTGGTCGGGTTTCAATATCCTGCCATGTCAATGGGTGGCGTTGCCCGCCGTTATCGTCGTCAGTTCATTGCTCAGCTTCCAGAATATGTGCAACTAGTTTCAGCCCAGATGTCAGCCAATGTCTCGATGGAAGAAGCCCTGAGGCGCACCTCGCAAGCACAAAGTCTTGTTGGTAAATGGATGCGATGGGTACTTCAAATGGCGCAGGGTCGTGACCTGATCGAGCAAATGCAGCGTGAAGCCCAGGAATCCCATCTTCCAGAGTTGATCGGCATGTCTGTCCAGCTGGAATTCATCCGAAGGGGCACAGCTCAGCAGGAACTGATGGGACAACTAGCCACCAGTATTGCGGCCGACTACATCGGCAGTGCTGAGCAGCGGGCGGAAAAAGTCGGAGCAGAACTTGTTATCCCGATGGTGATTTTCTATTTCCTGCCATTCCTGGTAACTCTGTTGGCCGTGATTGGCTGGCCAATTTTCCAGAATCTCGGTGCAATGTGATGCGTAATAACCCCCTTCAATGCTTTCGGGGTCGTTCCAGTCGTCTGCGCGACTTGGCTGGTTTTGGTTTCTTTCTCTTTGCCGCGCTCATATCTGCGATGTCTGCCTGGCAGCACCCCTCAATCCTGGCCTGGCTGTATGCAATTCATAACGGGTTATTGGCTTTCTTTTATGCCCGAAGAGCGCCGGCAAAACAATATGATCGCACCGGTCTATGGTTGGGAATGATCGCTGCCTTCCTGCCGACGTTTACCACTACTACTAGCCACACCGCATGGTACTTCCTATTCCCCGCCCTGGTAGGGTACGTTTTGGTTTTGTGGTCGCTCATCACGCTAGGACCGCGATTTGGCGTTGCACCTGCGGATCGAGGCTTGACGAGCCGGGGTCCTTATCGACTCTTGCGACACCCAATGTATCTTGGTGAATTGGTGTTTCGGGTGGCCATGGTTTTTAGTTCACCACTGCTCTTTACTGCAATCATTTTGTCACTAGTACTGGTGTTCATTCAATGTTGGCGAATCCTACGGGAAGAGAAAATGATCGAAGGATACACCTGCTATATGCGCATCGTCCCCTGGCGGCTTATTCCTGGACTCTGGTGAAAAATGGCAAGAAATCTATCTAACCTTTGCTTTGGAATGGCTTTGAGCTGTTCCCTGCTCATGAAAATCTTTACGGTTCCGGAAGAATTGATCTGGTTAGCCGTGTTTAGTGTGGCTGCATCTGCCATTCTGACCAATTTTATGTTGATTCGATCTATAGGTATAGCTGGGATCAGCGGGTTATCAATTATCTATTTCAAATTAGGAAGTAGTTCGCTTCCTGGAACTGTCCTGACAATTCTAACCACTGTCCTTTTGATCGCAGCGGTTTTCATGGCGATCTACGCAGACCTATCTTTACCAAAAAACAGTAACCAAGGAGACGAAAAAAAAGCATGAAGCTCAGTTTTAGAAATTCCTTCAAGTTAAATCGGAACGCGACACTGATCGTTTTGATAGGCGCGCTCCAACCGGATCGAGACGTGCTGGAAGCTCTCTCACAGAATGGGA
>DIWN01000061.1 GCA_002423495.1 Anaerolineaceae bacterium UBA6105
TCATTTTCCGCATTAGAGTAACATTCTTTATGAGCCACCGTTCTTTTGTAAAGTTACATTAATTTTGAGGCAATGCGCCGTGCAGGGGCTGTTCAATCGCTGGGGTATAATCCAGTATCATTTTCTTTGGAGTCAACATGCAACTTGGAATCATCGGCCTGCCCCAATCTGGCAAAACCACTCTCTACAAAGCGCTTACGCGTGCTAATATCGCCGCGGATATGTCCACCGGTCAGATGGAAGTTCACACTTCCGTGGTGGATGTGCCAGATCCGCGGGTGGATCAGCTCTGCGAGATCTACAAACCCAAGAAGATCGTGCGCGCCAAGGTCACCTATGCCGACATTGCCGGCCTGGATGGCAGTGCGGGTCGTGCCGGACTGCCCGGAGTAATGGTCAATCAACTCGCGCAAATGGATGGCTTTTTGCACGTGGTACGCCAGTTCGAAAACGCCAGCGTTCCGCATCTCGCTGGCGGCATCGATCCCCTGCGCGATATTCAGACCATGGATACTGAGTTTATGCTCAACGATCTCGTGATGGTCGAGCGCCGCCTGGAAAAATTAAAAGAAGAATACAAACGCGGTGTAAGCCGCCCGCGTGATGTCATCCAGGCTGAAATTGAGCTCTTTGAGCGCTTGGAAAAAGTGCTCAACCAGGAATTGCCCCTGCGCCATTACGAATTTAGCGCCGAAGAGGACAAAATTCTCTCCAGTTTTGGCTTCCTGAGCCGCAAGCCGCAGATCGTGGTCTTCAATCAGTCCGAAGATCAACCCGCGGTGGACTATACCAGCCCCCATCCCCACACCCAGGCAATCAGCCTGCCTGCCAAGCTTGAAGCTGACATTATCGCGCTTGACCCTGAAGATGCCGCCATCTTTTTGGAAGAATACGGCATTGAAGAACCGAGCATGTCGCGCCTGATCAAACTCTCGTATGATCTTTTGGGAGTGCACTCATTTTTTACTGCCGGGGAGAAGGAAGTTCACGCCTGGACGCTGCGCAAAGGCGCCAATGCCCGCGAAGCCGCCGGCACAATCCATTCTGACATGGAAAAAGGCTTTATCCGTGCGGAAATTCTCTCTTTCCAGGACATGATTACCTACGGCAGCACCGCCGAAGCCCGCACCAAAGGTCGCTTGCGTGTTGAAGGCAGGAATTACATCATCGAAGACGGCGACATCATCGAAATTCGCTTCAACATTTAGGCGATTTTTCCAACTGAACAGAAACGGGGGCTATTAAGATTCCAGTAAGCGTCTGAAATCCTGCAGATCCACCCTTGAGGTCAGGTCCAGGCTGACTGGCGTCACCGACACTTTCCTGTCGATGATGACAGTCTTCAGATCTCCATCCTCTTCCAGACCTTCGGAATCAACACGTACTTCGTATCCCATATTGCGCGACCCTTCGGTGATGGATGGATCCTGCGGTTTGGCGTAAAAATAGCGCTGGCGCGACTGACGCGTCACCACCCAGGGCGTTTGTGGGGTTGCGCCCGAGGGCACATCCACTTTGAGCACGTCCACATCAAAGGGCATGGTCTTCTTAAGCAGTTTTTCAGCAAAAAAGCGTGTGAACCAGGCAGCTGCTGAGAAGTCAACCCGATCCGAAAGGTCGAAATGCTCAGTCATGGGAGTCTGCAGTGAAACTGCCAGCGCCCGTATGCCGAGCGAAGCCCCCTCAAGCGCGGCCCCAACAGTGCCGCTGACCGTGATGCCGGAAGCCAGGTTTTCTCCGTAGTTGATCCCCGACACCAACAGATCCGGCGCGAAGCCCATCACCTCCAGCATGCCGTGCAGCACAGCCTGGGCCGGCGTGGCGCCCACGCCGTAGACTTCCCACTCTTTTCCGTGCACAACCAACTTTTGCGGGTGGATATGACCGTCGGTGTCGCGCGGCAAAGCCCGCCCCATTGAGGTCTGCTGCACGCGCGGCGCAACCACATGCACGAACCCGAGCTCCGAAAGCGCTTCTGCAGCCGCCCACAGCCCGGGGGAATTGATTGAGTCATCATTGGTCAGGAGGATTTGAGGTCGTTTTTGTTGTGTCATGCCTGGATTGTACTCAATCGTGTGCATTTTGGGGTAATTTGTCGAATATGAATCAGACCGCGTTTGCAGCGGATTGCCTGTAAAATACTATTTACCCTGCCAGAAAGGAACTCTATGCCAAAACTTACCCCAAAAGTCATCCTGGAAGGCANNCCGCGCAAGTATCGCTATCACTCCCCCCTGATTTCCGCGGAATGGTGCACCTTCACCAATTACCCCTGGGGACGCGGACTGATCAACTTCGCGCCTGAAGAAGAATCCCAGGCACTCGAAACCTACCGCACCTGGCTGCGCCTCTTCGAACTGAACCGCTACTACTCCTGGGTCATTGACCGCTTCCACATCTCCACGCAGATGTTCCAACAGATTAATTACGGCAGGCACTACGACTTCACCTGGTTGGAGGATGGGCTGCTACCGCTCAATTTCCGCCTGATTTTGTGTGTACGCTCACCCGAAACCTTTGCGGATGCCCGCCAGGAGCGCTTAAAAGTCTCGGGAAATCCCAGCCAATATGATGACCTTGAGCAATTCATCCGTGAACAGGACCTGCTCGAGGAGTTGGTGGCACGCTCAAAGCTGCCGGTGTTGCGCGTTGATGTGAGTGATAAGGATATCCCTCGGGCTGTGGAGTCCATCGTGGACTGGATGGATGCCACGGGCGGGCTTTCCATGCCGGACTGATTACGTCACAAAACATGGATTTTCAGGCGACGGGGTATAATGCAAAAATGAAGTTTAATCTCCAAGCATTGATATTATTGGCTTTCTTGCCGGCTATGGCAGGGTGCGCGGCAGGAGGTGTTGGTCTGCCTACGATCGTACCTCTGCCGACGGACACCCCCCCGGTTGCGTTGACGCCCAGCGCCACACTTCCGCCCACTGATACGCTCGTGCCAAGCCCAACGCCAAGCCCCACACTCACTCCAACACCCGAGCCAGTCACCTACACGGTCACCGAAAACGATGACATGTTCGGTGTGGCACTCAGATATGGCATCTCACTGGACGCCCTTAAAGCCGCCAATCCGACCGTGATCCCCAACATGATGAGTGTTGGAACCGTATTGCTTATCCCCATCACACCCACTCCCCCTTCAGCAAGCGCCGATCCGGACAGCCCAACCCAAACACCCGACCCCTTGAGCCCCTTGAAATTGGCTATGGCACCAATCTGCTACCAGGACGCGCTTGGAGGAGCCTACTGCTTTGCTCAGCTTGAAAACACCAGTAACTCCCCAGTGGAAAATCCCTCCGTGCACTTTACCCTGGTTGGCGGTGGCACTTCGCTTGAGATGGACGGTATCTTGCCACTCAATATCCTGCCAGCCCAGGAGACTATGCCCGCCGTGGCTTATTTCTCTGCACCCATTCCGGAAGCCTTTGAAGTCAAAGCGCAAATTACCGATTGGCTGCCGGTGATGCCGGATGACGCCCGCTACCTGGAGGCGGAAATTAAGGCAGAGCCGCCAGTCATCGCTGAGGGAGCGAACTTTGAGGATGCGGCTGGTTTTGTTGAAATCCCGCAAGGGGAAGCGGATTACGTCTGGGTTTTGGGAGTGGCCTTTGGTCTGGACGGCCAGGTGCTTGGACTGCGCCGCTGGGAGGCAGAAACACCGCTCTCCATCGGCGCCTCCATTCCATTTACTTTTAGAATTTATGCCATGCAGGGGGAGATTGCAGAATTGAAACTCTTCGTTGAAGCGCACGCCAACATTCCCTGAGGTGAACATGAAAACTGAACTGCTGCCAGAACTCGGCAAAAAAACGTACATAATGGGTATTATCAACCTGACGCCCGACAGTTTCTCTGGCGACGGTCTGCTCAGAGAACGTGACTATATCCGCACGGCAATACTCCAGGCAGAACTTTTCATGCAGGATGGCTGCGACATCCTCGACATAGGCGCGGAATCCACCCGCCCTGGCGCGGTGGAGATCAGTGCGGAAGAAGAATTAGAGCGGCTGCTTCCCGTGGTGAAATCCCTGCGCGAAGAAATGCCAAACGTCATTCTCTCAATTGACACTTACAAAGCTGAAACCGCCCGCGAATGCCTGGCGGAAGGGGCGCAAATCATCAATGATATCTGGGGCTTTCGCTATGATCCAGCCATGGCGGCAACGGTGGCGGAAGCAGGAGCCACTGCAATATTGATGCACAATCGCACGCAAGGGGCTAAGGCTGTCACCACTGAGCTTGGCGGACGCTATGAGGGCGTGGACTACGATGATGTTGTCTCCGACGTGAGCGACTGGCTGGCAGAGTCCATTGAAACAGCCATTGAGGCAAGTGTGAGACCGGACAGAATCATTATTGATCCCGGCATCGGCTTTGGCAAAACCACTGCACAAAACCTGTTTTTGCTCAAGCATATCGACGAGCTGCGCGAACTGGGCTTCCCAATTTTGCTGGGCGTCTCGCGTAAGGGCTTCATTGGGCACACGCTCAATTTGCCGCAGGGAGAACGCCTGGAAGGCAGCCTGGCAGCCAACGCTTGGGGCGTGTTGCACGGGGCTGATATTCTGCGGGTGCACGACGTGAGGGAAACGGTGCGCATGGCGCGCATGCTGGACGCGATACGCTTCAGCCAACTGCAATAAAACAGATCCTTGCTTATTTTTTGCAGCAACAACTGGCTTTTTTCGAGCTCTAATCGCCAATTGCTGGAACATTTTCCATGTGAAATCGTCTTAATTAAAGCGGGTGTGATTCTGCGACCCGATATGGAGGACCTATGAAAAAGAAACTATGCTCCTTGTTGATCGTATCCATTCTGACTTTAACGGGCTGCGTGGCAAGCACCCCGAGCGGAAGTGCGGAGCTTGAGCAGCTCAGGCAGCAAAACCAACTGCTCACTGAGCAACTGCTGGCCGCACAAGACCAAATCAATAGCCTTTCAACACAAATTGCGATTCTCGAAAACGCAAGCATCCCTTTGGAGCCGGTTGAATTTAATTTTGAGGGCCTGGCTGCCGAAATTTTGCCCCTCCTGCAGAGCCGGGATTTTGCCGCGTTGGCGCCTTTTATCCACCCCGAACTGGGAGTGCGCATTTCCCCGTATGGCTACGTGAATGTGGACACCGACCTGGTCTTCACCAGGGAAGAAGTGGCAGCATTTGGCAGTAATCAGCAGGTTTACACTTGGGGTGTGCAGGCGGGCAGTGGAATGGACATCAAGCTCACCGTAGCGGACTATTGGGAAAGGTACGTCTCCAGTGAAACTCCAGCCCAGGAGTGGGAGTTGCTTTTGGACCCCACCCGCAAAGCCAGCAACAGCATTGACAACTTTGGCGAAGTCTATCCGGACGGGTATTATGTGGAGTATTTTCAACCGGGAACTGAAGAATATGGCCACCTGGACTGGCGATCGCTGCGCTTAGGCTTTCAGCAAAGCGGAGATGGGGCTTATTACCTGACGGCGATCATCCACAATGAGTGGACGCCTTGATGAAGAGGAAAACCGCCTTAATTATTCTGTGACTGTGAGATGATTTCTTCTGCCAGTTTCTGCAGGCGTTCGCGCTCGTCTTTTTCCTCTATGTGCTGCCGCTTCCAATAGAGCTCCAACAACTCCGCGTGGGTCATGCTGCTGGCTTCAAAGCTGTCGCCAAGGCGAGTACGCGCCTCGGTTATGGGCTTCTTGATCAGCTGAAAAGCAAAGGCTTTTTGGGTGTGCTCATAGATGCGCGCTTCATCGATCAGGGTTTCCAGGTCACTGGGATATACAAGCGTCAGCCGCACAATCGCGTCTGCCAGCTCTTCGCTGTCTGGCAATGCAGACATGATCTTTTCATTCACACCCAGCAGATCATCCAATTCAACCCGATAATCCAGAAAGCGCCGAATAGGCAGCTGCTGCCAGCGGTAATCTGTGTGACCCTTTTCAACTTCAGCAATAATGAAGCCTTTTTCTTCGTTGATCTCGCCAAAATCCACGCGCTCAATCGAACCCGGATAAATGACCGGCGGGTGTGAACCCAGGTTGAGGTCCTGGTAACGGTGGATGTGCCCCAACGCCACATAATCGAGCGCCGGATTTGCCACCAGCCCAGGCGGCAGAACCACATCCCGACCGATTTTGACTGACATCTCACTGCCAAATTTCGCGCCCGCAATGGAAGCATGCGCGGTTAGAATGGTGGGCAGGTCAGGGTCAAGATCAGCAATTGTCTGATCCAGCCAGTCGTTTAATGCCTGTTCAATCAGTTCCTGAGGATCTTCCTCATTGGAAGAGTCGGCCGTCAAAGACGACAATATGCCCGAACGTGTGATCCAGGGGATGGCAACCACCTGCACGGGCACGCCGTCAAGATCATCCGGGCTGAGCAATTTGAGTGAACTGACGACGTGAATGTAATCCGGCTTGAGCGTGTCGAACTCCTGGATGGCATGAGCACGATACTGTGAGGGCGAGACGTCGTGGTTGCCGGTGAGCAGCAGGGTGGGGATTTTCGCGCGCGAAAGGCGCATGATGCGTTTGCCCCACTCGCGCTGGAAAGTTGGCGCGGGCGAACGATCGCGGTAGGTGTCGCCGGCGAAAATGACCAGGTCGACCTTTTCATTGATGGCAGTTTCAATGATGACATCCAGAGATTTCAGGAAATCCATCACGCGTTGCGGCAGTCCGGTGGCAGCGTCGTGCTGACCGTAATTGGCCATGTCGATATGAGCATCAGCAAAGTGAAGGAGTTTGATCATGGGCTAATTATAATGTATGGGGTATGACAGAATGCGCCTTTTTGTTCATTCCGCCGACAACTACGCCCACATCTGGTTAGTTCGTAGGGCGCGACAGAGTGCCCGTAGGGTATTGAGGGCAACGTGAACAATGTGATGGAAGAACGTATCGTGCCCTCAATCCGCCGAATTTCCCCAAATTACTTACAGTGGCGGATTGGAAGCACACCAAGTTCTCTGAATATTGAAGTTCGCTGTGCTTCCAATCTCGCCCTACGCCCGGGTCTGGTTGAAGTTTCGCGTCCAAAAAAAAGAGCCTGTTCTTCTCTGAACAGGCTCTTTTCACTTCAAAATAGTCTTTTACGCTTCGTGGAATTCGCCTTCCACAACGTCTTCGTCATTACCTTCCGGCTGACCGGGTTGAGGGCCGGGTTGGCCACCAAATCCTGCTCCAGGCTGACCGCCATCAGCGGGTCCGGCTTGCTGATAGGCAGCGGTGCCGATCTTCTGCATCACTTCCTGCAAGGCGTTGCTGGCGTTGGTGATGGCGCTGACGTCTTCACCTTCGATTGCCCCTCGCAGCACCTGGATCTTGGCTTCAGCATCGTTGCGCATGGCAGCATCCACTTTCTCGCCCAGTTCCTTCAGGCTCTTTTCAGACTGATAGGCCAGGCTGTCGCCCATGTTGCGGGCTTCGATCAGTGCCTTGCGGCGATCATCTTCCGATTTGTTTTGCGAGGCTTCGCGCACCATGCGCTCCACATCAGCCTTGTTCAGGTTGGTTGAAGCGGTGATGACGACTTTTTGCTCCTTGCCACTGGCTTTATCCTTCGCGGCGACGCTCAGGATGCCGTTGGCGTCGATATCAAAAGTAACTTCCACTTGCGGGATGCCGCGTGGCGCCGGCGGAATGCCGTCCAGGCGGAAGCGGCCGAGGGTCATGTTGTCGGTTGCCATCGGGCGTTCACCCTGCAACACATGGATGTCCACGGCTGTCTGGCTGTCCTCTGCAGTCGAGAAAGTTTCGGTTTTCTTGACCGGAATGGTGGTGTTGCGCTCGATCAAACGGGTCATAACACCGCCCAGGGTTTCCACACCAAGGGAAAGTGGCGTCACATCCAGCAGCAGCACGTCCTTGACGTCGCCGGCAAGCACGCCGCCCTGGATGGCAGCGCCAATAGAAACAACTTCATCGGGGTTGACGCCCTTGTTGGGCTCTTTGCCATTGGTCTGTTTTTTCACAAATTCCTGAACCATCGGCATACGCGTGGAGCCGCCAACCAGTACGACCTCATCAATGCGGTCAATTCCAACTCCGGCGTCCTTCATGACAGCCTGGAAAGGTTGCAGACAGCGATTGAGCAGGTGTTCTGTCATCTGTTCAAATTTAGCCCGGCTGAGTTTCAGCAACAGGTGCTTGGGTCCGCCGGCATCAGCTGTGATGTAAGGCAGGTTAATTTCAGTTTCAAGCACGGAGCTGAGTTCAATCTTTGCTTTTTCCGCAGCCTCGCGCAAACGCTGCAGTGCCTGGCGGTCCTTGCGCAGGTCAATGCCCTGCTCTTTGCGGAATTCTTCCGCAGCCCAGTTCACAATTTCGTTATCCCAGTCATCACCGCCGAGGTGGGTGTCGCCGTTGGTGGCTTTCACTTCCACCACGCCGCCGCCTACTTCGAGCAGAGAAACGTCGAAGGTACCGCCACCCAGGTCGAAGACCAGGATGATCTCATTGTCTTTCTTGTCCAGCCCGTAGGCAAGCGCCGATGCAGTTGGCTCATTGATGATGCGCATCACTTCGAGCCCGGCAATTTTGCCGGCATCTTTGGTTGCCTGGCGCTGGCTGTCGTTGAAGTAAGCCGGCACGGTGATGACAGCCTGGGTGACTTTTTCGCCCAGGTAAGCTTCGGCATCGGTCTTGAGTTTGCCCAACACCATAGCAGAAATTTCCTGTGGGGTGTAGGTTTGCCCCGTGACAGGAATCTGAATGCGGGCATCGCCGGTGGGACCGGCCACAACCTTAAACGACACAATCGAGCGTTCCTGCTCAACTTCGTCATAACGGCGTCCCATAAAACGTTTCACTGAAGAAACGGTATTTTCCGGGTTGACAATCGCCTGGCGTTTGGCGGGAATGCCCACCAGACGTTCACCGTTTTTATTAAAAGCCACCACAGAGGGCAGTAAACGTGACCCTTCTGAAGTAGAAATCACAGTGGGGGATCCGCCTTCGATGACGGAGACAACACTGTTAGTGGTTCCCAAGTCTATTCCAATTATTTTTCCCATATTCACTCCTCGTTATCTAAAAACTAACATAATAAAAGTAACTAAAGGATAATATTTGTTTGATAGAAGGATATTAACATTTCATCGGACGGATATTAGCGCGGGTAAAACCAAGGGTTGCGTGTGAGGGATACGAGGTTTTTGTCCCCAGCCTGCAATCCTTTATAATAGGGATAGAAATTCACTAAAGGAAGATAAAATGAGCAAAAGTTCCAGTTGGTTATTTGGTGCAGTAATTGGGGGACTGATCGGCAGTTCATTAGCCCGTATCTATACGCCTTATTCGGGTGAAGAATTGAAAGCAAAGATCTGCGACTACATCCAGAATGTGCGCTACGAAGTGCAGCAAGCCGGTATTGAGAAAAGGGGCGAACTCGAAAACCAGCTTGAGGAGCTGCGTTCAGGCAAAGTCTAAACCCTGCTTTGAAAAAGATCAGGGGTAAGGAGTAGCGGTTGGTCCGGGTGTGGCAGTTGGTCCGGGCGTGGGGGTAAGGATAATCGGACGCGGCGTTGGTTGGATTGTCGGTGTGGGCAGGTAGGTGCTTGGTTGAGGCGTGCTCAACAGATCGCCGATGCCGCCCGGGTCTGGCTGGGGCATGGCTGAGACGCCGTCAACATAAGCAATGCCAGCGCGGCAGCCTTCCTCAAGGTTGTAGGCAATATTATCCCAGGTGAGTGGGTTGCCGTTATTGATAGTGCGCTGCAGGGCGTTGCCAAGGCAGCCCGGACCAGCGTTGTAATTCAGCAAAGTGAACTTCCACAAGTCCTCATACTTCGCAACCTGACCGGCCTGTCGTCCGGTAGTGTTGTAAATGATCTGCCGCACCTGCTCGCAGTTGGCTAAAATGCTGCGGGCAAAGATGCTGATGCTGAAATTTGCCTGGCTCAGGTCAATCCCCATCGGGCAATCCGGACAGGCAGCATTGACCTTCTGAACAAGCGCTCCGCGCAGCATTTCTTGCTGATCAGGATCGAGGTTGCCAAATCCGCGCTGGCAGGTTTCATCTGCCAGGATCAGCGGGCAAAACTGGCTGTAAAAGGCAGGGTTCCAAAGCAGTACCCCATCCGCGCCAATATCGCTCAGATGACCAAGCCCAGCCTCGCGGACTTTTTCATAAATCCCTGGCCAGAATTGGCTTTCGCGGCTGAA
>DIWN01000100.1 GCA_002423495.1 Anaerolineaceae bacterium UBA6105
GCCTCAAACCATGATGTACATCGCAGGTTAGATCTTGAGCAAGATCTGGATTTCCTGTTTTCAATTCATGACAGCAGACAGATTACAAAAACCCTGACCATCCATTACGAGAACAAGGTCTATCAGATCGTGACCCCCCATCAGCCTTATTTTTATGCCAATCAAGAGGTTCTCATTACCAAGAATAACGCTGGTGAGATCTCAGCCTGGTTTGG
This sequence comes from Anaerolineaceae bacterium UBA6105, assembly GCA_002423495.1. Taxonomy (GTDB): domain Bacteria; phylum Chloroflexota; class Anaerolineae; order Anaerolineales; family Anaerolineaceae; genus Mesolinea. The sequence goes on from DIWN01000100.1 coordinate 216, forward strand.
TGGGAATAAACTGGAACTGAAGGAATTACGTTCTTATCCAAAGCAAGGCGTCATTGTTTCGTCGAAGTCAGTAGATGCGAAACCAATTGCACCTGCTTATAACCATCCATGGAGAACTTATGGCAAAAAGATCAATGGCAAACCTGTGGTCACATCTTTACAATAGGACATTTCTATTTAGCCTTGACAAATATTTCCGCATATGCAATCGTTTGTATCTATTTTTATGGAGACCAGGTAACATTTCTTATTACTACTGCTGAACGCGGTGCTCTCTCCGCCTGAGACAGCACCGCGTAACGCCTCTTTTCCGAACCGCTCAACCCCCTTAGGATGATTTATAATCAAAACTACGAAACATTAATCAAGGAGAGGCTTTATGGAATTCAATCCCTCAGAATTTAATTTCGGTCAGGCTTACGACCTCGCCGACAAGGCGATCATCCCCGACAAACTCACTTTCTACGACCCCAGCGACCTCACCACACATGCCATGATAACCGGTATGACCGGCTCTGGTAAAACGGGTATGGGTATTATCATGCTCGAAGAAGCCGCTCTGCAAGGCATCCCCGCCATTCTGATCGACCCCAAAGGCGACCTCACCAACCACCTGCTGCACTTCCCCAATCTGCTCCCTTCTGACTTTGCCCCCTGGGTGGACGAAGACATCGCCCGACGAGAAGGCAAAACCCCTGAGCAGGCTGCTGCTGAAGCGGCAGAGAATTGGCAAAAAGGCCTCAAACGCTCAGGCATCGACCAGGCACGGATGGAGAAACTTTCCACCAACGTAGATTATGCCATCTACAGCCCGGGCTCCGATTCTGCCTTCCCGGTAAGCATTCTTTCGTCCCTGAAAGCTCCTTCCATCCCTTGGAAGGAAAACACAGAAATCCTGCGCGAAAACATCAGCAGCACTGCCACCGCCTTGCTCGAGCTCGTGGGCTACAAAGACATTGACCCCGTGCGCTCTCGCGAACACATTCTGCTTTCCAACATCTTCGAGAACGCCTGGAGCCAGGGGCAGGATCTTGACCTGGAATCGCTGATCATCCAGGTTCAAACTCCACCCTTTGAGAAATTAGGGGTCTTCCCCCTCTCCAAGTTCTACCCGGAAAAAGACCGCTTTGAACTCGCCATGGCGCTCAATAATTTCATCGCCGCGCCTTCTTTCCAGAGCTGGCTGCAAGGCCAAGCGCTCGATATCGGCGCCTTCCTCTACTCGCCCGATGGCAAACCGCGCCACAGCGTCTTTTATCTGGCGCACCTGGCAGACCAGGAACGCATGTTCTTCATCACACTGCTCTATTCCGCGGTCGAGACCTGGATGCGGACGCAATCCGGCACTGGCAGCCTGCGCGCCCTGGTTTATTTTGATGAAATCGTCGGCTACCTGCCACCGGTCGCGAATCCTCCCAGCAAGCCGATCATTCTGCGCCTTCTCAAACAAGCGCGCGCCTTTGGCATTGGCCTGGTGCTTGCCACACAGAACCCCGTCGATCTGGATTACAAAGCGCTTTCCAACACCGGCACCTGGATCATCGGCAAACTCCAGACCGATCAGGACAAACAGCGCCTCTTAGACGGGTTGGCGACGGCAACAGGCTCCTTTGACCGCGCATATTTTGACAGCGCCATATCCGCATTGGGAAAACGCGTTTTCTTGCTCCACAACGTGCACGCCAAAGCCCCGGAGATCTTCACCACCCGCTGGGCGATGAATTACCTTCCCGGTCCCATCATGCGCACCAAACTCTCCGAGCTTAACCGCCTGGTTGGAGCAGACGTCCTGCAAGTTTCAAGTGCCCTCAATGGCAATGGGCCAATCAGCGTGGAAGAAGTTTTGGGCGGTTCGAGTCAAAACCTCCCCGGCAGTCTCAACGAACCAATTCTTTCCTCCAAAACCACTGTTCTTTACCTGCCTGTCACTGTCAGTTTCAGTGAGGCCCTCAAACTGGCAGCAGAACGGGGCGTTCCTTCCACAGCTGAACAGCGCTACCACTACGAACCCGCCCTGGTGGGTCAGGCAAAGGTTTACTTTGCCAACCGTACTTATGGATTGGACCTGGAAAAGAAAATTTCGGTCAATCTTCCCGGCATCGAAGGGCGCGGCCTGATGCGCTGGCTTGATTATCAACACGAGCCCATCGATTTGCTGGCAGCCGAATCCAGCCCCCTGCCAAACGCCACATTTGGCGATTTGCGCTACCCATTTGACGACGAGAAGGACATTGCCAGCCTCTCCAAGGATTTCGAGGAATGGATCTATCGCGATAAGGGCGTAACCCTCTTCACAAATGACATGCTCAAACTCACCTCCAAACCCGGCGAAAGCCGCGAAGAGTTTGAGGCACGCTGCATCGAAGCCAGCCAGGGGGGACAGTCTGACGAAGTCAAGAAAATTGAACTAAAGTACGAAAAACTGCGCAAGTCGATAGAATCCAAAAAAATGAAAGAGGAGATCGAACTTGATAAGGAACAAAAGATCCTCAACCAGCGCCGTATGGAAGAAGCCGGCACGGGTCTTTCAACAGTTATCAACCTTTTCTCCAACCGCAAAAAGAGCATCAGCAGTTCGCTTACCAAACGCCGGCTGACCTCCACTGCCAAGTCTAACGTGGAGGAGTCGGAGCTGATGATTGAGGAGTACACCAAGCAGCTTGCAGAGCTCGATGAGAAGCTGAAAGAGGAGTTGGATGCTCACAAAGAAGACACGCAGGATATGGCAGGCACCATTCGCGAAGTCACCATCAACCCTTACAAAAAGGACATCATTGAAGAGTTCTTTGGGTTGGGCTGGATACCTCACTATGCCTTCAAGGATGGCGAACGTTGGGTCTTGATCCCGGCCTATAGATAAAGCACAACACACAATAACCCGCCTGGCAGGCGGGTTATTTAATAATTATCAATTCATAATGCGGATTAATCCGCGGGGCTCGCAGAGGTAACCGCGCCAAGCTGATTTACTTCCAGCTCCCATTGGCTGCCCGGGTAGGCTTGCTGATACAGGCTGTAATTTGTGGTTCGAAGGTCATAATTCTGTCCTCCGGCGCTGAACCAGATGGTGTAGGTCTCGGTTGCCTGCCCAACCCGCTGTGTGTCTGTCAGGCTCGCTGCCGGCCAGACCGCGTTTAGATCCGTGCCGTTTAGCCGCAATGTGTCCACCGCCGTCCACCCCATGATCTCATAACGGCAGTAGTCCTCGTAGACCCGATAGTAGCAATCCTGCACAACCTGACCGACGCCTGTGCCGGTATCGACCGTGTAAGGGGTTCCACAAATCTCCTCCGAATGTTCTGTCGGCTGGTCGGAATCATAACGATATTCCAGTGAACAGCTCGAGATGGTTGCGTCAGCCGGGATATTCGCCGCCCAATCGCTGGCTGTCACCAGTTGGTAGGATTCCACTTCAACTACCCTTTCCCATCGGGTGGAAGAAACGGTGGCATTGACCGCGTCGGTTCGCAGCATCCTGGTGAGCATCAAAATCCCAAAAGCGCAGATTGCCAGCAACACCAAAATCATGACGATGGAAACCTTCTTGGGCATCGGCGTGCGGGTTGCCATCGACTGTGGCGCTCCAGCGGGTTGAGGTTTACCCTAGGCACCCTCCAGTGGGTAAGGTTCAATCACATCTCCTGAAGGCCGGGAGGTCGCCCCCACCGAGAGATCACCACCGCACTGCACGCAGGTGAGAGCGTCCGCCAGGTTGCGCGTGCCGCAATAGGGGCAGTGCTTGTCTGGCCCTGAACGCGCCATGCGGATCAGGGCTTCATCTTTGATGAAATTGAAGGTATTTGGGTCCACCTGCTCAAAGCGCACCCCAAGAGGTTGTGGTGCGCCGCAACTGGTGCAGGATTTTATGGCTCCTGGATTTTTAGTGTTGCAACTATCGCAGGTCCAAATCAACTCAACGTAACCTAGGACTTTTCGCGCCATAACTCCTCACATGAGCTCGTTAAAACTAGTTTTTAGTATAGCAAATTATGCTTCATCCTGCTTGATTGTTGCTTGCACTGCCCGCAAACCCAGGATGGCAATCAGCGGTACAGATCCGAGAAAAAATGGAATAAAAGTTGTTACCGACAGCCCAACCAGGACTAACATCACCAGGGCAATCAGGATGGCATATCCAGGCTGCAGCAGTAAGACGGCCAATCCGTTTTTCCAGGCAATTTTGAGTTTCTTTTCCTCTTGTAAGAAAAAACAGCTGACAGCATAAAATTGCCATATCAACCAAAAAAAGAGCAAACCAAACATCAGCGCCATTAACACCAATGCAATTGAATGATCCAAATTGAGATAGAACCAGATGTTGAAACCCAAAATCCCAATCACCAGAAGGTTCAGCAAGCCCCAGGGCAGGCTCTTGCGCCAATGACCCTTGAAACCCTTCCAGAAACCAAGGATGCCAGTGCTGACGCCGTGGCTGAGGTCCAGGGCTTGTTCATAAATGCCAAAAATCGCCAGCGGATAAAGCACCACCGTCAGGCTGAGCAGGATTGCCGCCAGTGCCACCAGCACCTGGTTGGACCAATCCTTCCAGCAAATTTTTATCGAATCAAGAATGACTGGAAAAGCAGCTTTTGCTTGCATAGCATGATTATAATAGATATAAATGACCTCAAACCAGGAGCAGTGCCCATGTTGACCCCTGAGAATACTTTGTTAGTCGTGATTGATGTGCAGGGCAACCTTGCCCGGGTGGTTGCTGAAAGCGAATCTGCTATTCAAGCAATAGAGAAGCTGGTTCAAGGAGCAAAATTGCTTGACATTCCAGTGCTCCTGACAGCGCAGGTTCCCG
>DIWN01000098.1:0-41855 GCA_002423495.1 Anaerolineaceae bacterium UBA6105
GCAAATACTTGATTTGCCATGATAACCTCCTGTTATATAATTATGCTGTGGACCCACATTAGTGTTTACGGGCTCTTTGTCCCAGGCAACTGTTCGGGTACCACATGCGTTAGACACGGCGATCTACACTGCGAGACGGTCTTTGTGACCTAATGACGGTCGATCTGCCGTGTCTCTTATTCTATTCCCCTAGAGATGTAGCATACTAGTGACGAGATTCTCGTCATCGCAAGCGAAGCGTGGCGATCTGCCTTTGATTCTTTAAACAATGTGCTTGGTGGACGAGACAAAGTGCCCGCGAAGCAAGGTGTTGGAAGGAATGTGCACACCCTCACACAGAACCTCTGAGTGCTTCCAATCCGCCGTGTGCAATTGATAAGAGTGTTGAATTTTGCGGTGGTAGCGTTCAAGCAAATTAAGAAGCGGGTTTAAAGTTTGACTTCCGTGCGGCCAGTCAGCTTGTTTTGCACCCAGCAGACCACCTGGTCCACATGCTGCGGGCTGGAGACCAGGTCCAGGTTGTCGGTATTGATGATCAGCACCGGGCACTGGTCGAAGGCGTTCATCCAGTCCTCATAAAGCTCATTGAGTCGGGTGAGGTAATCCCTGGAAATTCCGGCTTCATAATCGCGCCCCCGTTTGGCAATACGCTGCTGCAGGGTGTCCACCGAGGCACGCAAATACACCATCAGGTTCGGGGGAGGAAGAAGCGCGGCGAGCATGTGATAGAGATCCTGGTAGACAGAATAGTCCCGCAGGCTCAGGTCGCCCTGCAAGTAGAGGTTACGCGCGAAAATTTCAGCATCTTCATAAACGCTGCGATCCTGGACAGCAGACCCCTCCACCTGCAGCAACTCTTTGTGAATTTTTAATCTCCGGGTGAGAAAATAAACCTGGGAATGATAAGACCAACGCTGCATGTCTTCATAAAAGTCGGCCAGGTAAGGATTCTCTTCATGCGGCTCATAAAATGGCGCAAAATCCAGCCTTTCACTGAGAATCTCCACCAGCGTGGTTTTGCCTGAACCGATGTTTCCTGCAACGACGATAAATTTTTCCATGCAATGTCCTAAACGCTTCCTGCTGTCAGGCCAAAGCCTGGCAAATTATTCTCTCTTTGAAAGCAGAGTCAGAACTAATTATAAACAAGTGTGTTTTAACTGATGTAAAGAAATTCATTGTATAAAGCTTTTGGTTGTAATTGTAATCTTTTGGTTATACGATGAATTTCAATAATAACATTGGATCTATTTAGAAAAAGGAGTGACAAATGTTAGATTGGTTATGGTCAATTATTATCGGCGGCGTGGCTGGCTGGCTTGCAGATCTGCTGGTCCCTGGTGTAAAAGTTGGCATCCTCGGCGCAATTATTGCTGGCATCCTGGGAGGCGTTTTGGGCAAATGGCTGTTTGGCTTGCTCGGACTAGCAACGACCGGAATCATTGGAATCCTGATCGCTGCAGTAATCGGAGCTATTATTCTTCTGTTGGTCTATCGCGCCATCGCGAAAAGATAAAAAATCTGTTCGTAATAGTCCAGAAGCCGGCGCATGTCGGCTTCTGTGTTTTTAAACTACTTGCGTGATCCTTTCCTTGATCAGGGTCCAAGCAAATCAGAAACTCCAGTGACGCCAACCTATCCTACAATCGCCCTCCAAATGTAAATTTTAAAAATGAACGAACAAGATTTGTTTTGTTATTAGGTGATTGAGGAAATTTACACTATAAGCTGCGTAGGGTGGTTTGGCGTTAGCAGAAATTGGAATTACACACGTATTTAGAAGCCAACCCTCCGCCAGCATGGCAGAGGGTTGTGTTGGTGGGTTGGCAATTAGATTCTTCGCAAAAGAGGCTCAGAATGACAGGAAATATCCGATTGAGCATTGTAATTCGGCAAAAATAGAGTATCTTTGTTTGTCCTCCTGAACGCAGTGAAGGATCTGATCTGTAATAATTAGATTATTCGCAATAGAGGCTCAGAACGACAATTACTAAATCCGGTTTCGCGAGTTCGACTGCGTTCAGGCGTAAGAAAAAGCCTACCTCGTTTTGGGCAGGCTTATCCTGTTAAGAAGAGGATTACTTCAATATCAATGGCAGGTAGCTATTAAAGACATCCTGTACCACTTCATTGACCGTTATTGTCACAGTGGCTACCTCAGAATATAACTCGCTGTCGTAGGCCTTATAGGTGAAGTTGTCTTCACCGAAAAAGTCTGCATCAGGCATATAGGTAAAGGACCCGTCCGCAGCCAGCACCAGCGTGCCGTTGGCAACATCTGTTTCCAGTACAGCGGTCAGTTCATCTTCGTCAATATCGATATCGTTAGTTAACACGCCGGGAGCTACCACTGCCAGCTCAGCATCTTGATCTGTGCTGTAGGCATCGGCAACCGATACAGGAGCGTCATTCACTGGATTAACTGTGATCGTTACAGTGGCAGCATCAGAGTAGAGTTCGCCGTCGTAGGCCTTATAGGTAAAGCTGTCTTCGCCGTAAAAGTCTGCATCAGGCAGATAGGTAAAGGACCCGTCCGCAGCCAACAACAGCGTACCATTGGCGACATCCGTTTCCAGGACAGCAGTCAGAGGACCGTCATCAGTGTCATTGGTCAAGACTCCTTCAGCAGCCGCTACTACCAGTTCAACATCCTCATCAGTAGTGTAGGTATCAGCTACTGCCACAGGAGGCTCACCACCCGAAATGGTGAAGAATATGGCGGTTGGTGGACCCCACAAGCCGCTTCCGTCCGCGGATTCAACAAACAGCGTGTGCTGCCCAAGCGTTAAGCCGGCGGTGGAGGCGTTAAAGGTGCCGGAATAGACGGGTGACGGAGCATTAACAGGGATTATTTGCCAGCCAGAGCCGCTGATCCAGGAAGGTTTGTCAATGGAATACTTTATCGAGATGATGTTTTGTGAAGGTACACCACTCTCATAACTGCTGTAGAGCGTGTCATTGGCGGTGTAATTGACCACCAGGTTCTCCCCCGGAAGCACCGGATTGGGCGACACTGAAAGGTTGGTCACCTCAGGTCCTTGAGCCAGGCGGTAAGGCTTTCGCGCGATCTTGATCGCCCGCAGCAAGGCTTGCTGGTTGTCAGGGTTGATAGTGCTTTCAAATAGGCTGCAGCTCTGGTGGAAAGCAAGTCCAACTTCAAAGCAGAAGCCTGGTACGCCCAGTTCACCATAAGCCCAGTCACCCGTCGTACCGGTTGTTGGATAAAGTTCGGTCGACTTTTGGGGAAGATAATCGTTGTAGTAGGCGAATTTATAACTCATCACCCGCAGACTGGCATCGTTGGGAGCCAGGTCTTCAGTGTAGCCCCAAGGCCAAAGTACGAGCCCGGTATAGCTGTGCAGGTCAATGAACATGCCAGTGGCGTTCAGTTCAATGACCAGATCAGTCGGCAGTGGACCTTTTTGGTCCGGGAAAATGCTGGCGACGTAATTCGTGATCGCCTGAGTTTCGGGCTCTGAACCCGCTGATGGCCCAGAGTAGGTCTGATAACATTCATTATAATTATCTTCCCAGGCATAAGGATAGTTGCGGTTTAGGTCTGCCCCACGACCATTTTGACCCGTTCCCCCAGGGCAGTAATTGTTATTAGTATTCTTGCGCCATAGCCAATCGTGGTTAGCCTCGTCCTGAACCCGTCCATCCGGGTTAGTCAAGAGCACCAGGTGGACGCGGTTGTAATCCAGCAGCCATTTCACATCGGCGTTGGTCTCATAGTTTGCGAGCAGGTACTCCGCCAGGCGCAGGTTTAACTCCGGCGGTGCCCATTCGCGAGCGTGGATGCCGCTCATGAAGAATGCGTCCGATTTTGGGACAGAAGGATTGTTTTGGTTGCTTAATACCAGCACTTCGATATCCCAGCCAGTCAATGTTGGTTGGGTCTTTTCCCAGGAATCGCCAATGTCGAGCAGTTGGACCAGGTCGGGATAGTCTGCTGCCAGGGTTTCTGCGGAGGCATAGATCTCGCTTATCGTCCGGTAGCAAGGGTAACCTGGAATACCCGTGGTTTGCCCTGCGAGTGGCTTGACCTCGGTGTTGATCAGAGCGGTATATGGGCGGTCAAGGATCCAGGTGTAGCCCTCCGCAGCCAGGGCGTCGCGCGTGATTTGATTGCTAAATATTTTCACTGTTTGGGCTTCAGGATCGACCTCAACCACATCATAGCGGTTCGCCAGGTGAGCCAGTTGTTCACGATTCACAAAATGCACAATTAATACCTGCGGTTCTGGTGAGGAATAATTTGCCATCACAGCTTCTGATTGGATTAATGTTGTGAGTAATAACAATGCAACAAGCCCCAACAGAAACGAGCGCAATATTTTTCTGGACATTTTGTCTCCTTGCGAGCAGCATCAATGAAAAATGCGTGTAGATTCAAAAACTTGAATGCGGAGAGAAACCAATTAATTTATAACATAATGCCAGGTTGTTTAATTAAAACCTGGCATTTTTCGCGTTCAGTTAAGGCTTATTTATCGATCTGTTGAGGCGCTTTACGCAGTGAGTCGAGAAATTCAGCCCTTTCAGAGCCCTCATCAACGATCAGGTCCTGCAGTGAAGTGCCCTTGAGTTGATCAATCAGCACGCCTTCGGTTTGAATCCAAAACCTGTGAAGCGGACAAGTGTCCGAGAACGGACAGCACTCAGGATCCTCAATGCACCCAACCAGCCGGATGGGACCTTCCACCGCGGTTAGCACATCATAGACCGAAATCTCAGCCGGTGGTCTGGTGAGAGCCACTCCCCCGTGCGCGCCCCGCCAGGTGGTGATCAGACGCGCGTTCACCAATTGGGTGTTGATGCGCGAGAGAAAAATGCGCGACATTTTCATCTCTTCAGCAATGACATTGGACGGAGCTCTTTTGCCGTACCCCAAACGGGCAAGGTAGAGCATCGCCCTGAGCGCATAATCCGCTTGATTAGTAATTTGCAGTGACATAGATTTTTCCTCCTCTCACGATCACAAATTACTTGTGTAATTCTATCACTATTATGACTATATTTGTTTAATTTTTTTCTTAATTGGCATTTTTTAAACAGCCTCTTCTGACTTTCAATCTCCATCATTAGTCAGCGGAATAATCTGCCCGGAAGGTGGCGTAATTTCAAAGAACTCACGCTATTTTTCCTTGAATTGTATTGAAATTCTTCGATTATCTTGTATACTCTAATTATTCACATTCTCAATGTTCACTGATGTCAGAAATTTTGTCGATTCCGACTTCCTTAAAGGGATTCAAGCAAGATTTACAAAACACAGTTCAATAGTACCTATCTGCTCCTATCTAAAATTTCTGTTCAACTTAGCTTAATCAACTGTCTTGTTGAAAGTATGACAAAGGAGATCAAAAACTGGAATCGGATCTGGTTTTTTGCCATGGGCGTTTGATTTGTTTGTTTAGGAGGAAAAATGTCAAGGTTTAAGTCTTTGTTTGTGTGTTTACTCATCATTTTGCTTTGTTTTCCTTCCGCATCTGGAACAGCAGGGAATATCATCCAACAGGGACCTCCGGATTGGGAAGTGGAAGGCGACCAGTCTACTGCTCGCTTTGGCTAGTCTGTTTCAACGGCGGGGGATGTGAATTGTGACGGTTTTGATGACGTTATTGTTGGCGCCAAAAACTATGATGTCGGGGCCTATATGGATGCAGGTAAAGCTTATGTTTATTACGGCTCCGAAACCGGATTGAGTGCTGCCCCGGATTGGGAAGCCACTTCGCCAACGCCTGAATATTATGGTTATTTCGGTGCTGTGGTTGCCTCTGCGGGTGATGTGAACGGGGACGGTTGTGGGGATGTAATGGTGTCTTCTTATAATTTTGGCAGTAATGATGAGGGTGCCGTCTTTGTATGGTACGGTTCACCAACCGGTCTCACTGCAGCTCATTCCTGGAAAGCGCAACATACAGCGCTTTACGCGCATTTTGGCTGGAGCATGGGGGGAGCGGGAGATGTCAACGGCGATGGTTATGATGACATTATTGCAGGCGCCTATCGCTATGACAGCGCCGGAACCTCCAACGCTTACGTCTGGTATGGTTCAGCTTCGGGTTTGGGCGATAACGGCACGCCCGCCAATGCGGATTGGGTAGCATCATCGGATCAGGCACTTTCCGCCTTTGGCACCAGCGTTGGTTCAACTGGCGATGTAAATGGCGATGGCTACGACGATGTTTTTGTAGCCGCCCAAAGATATTCCAACGGTGAAACAAAAGAAGGTATGGTTTTCGTCTGGCATGGCTCAAGTACTGGTTTGATCGCCAACGGCACACCCAGCAACGCAGACTGGAAAGCGGAATCAAATCAGGCCGATGCCCGCTTTGGCGGTGACTATGCCAATGGACCGGATAAGGGTTCCGCTGGCACAGCCGGGGATATCAATGGGGATGGCTGCGACGAATTTATAATCGGCAGCCTGCTCTATGACAACCCTGAAATCAATGAAGGGGCTGTGTTTATGTGGTACGGCTCAAGTTCTGGCTTAAACGGAGGCGTAGATGGCACCCCGGCTAATGCGGGTTGGACGATTGAATCCAACCAGGAAGGCGCCTGGCTTGGTACCGCTGTCGGCACAGCCGGGGATATCAACGATGACGGCTACGATGACGTGATGATGAGCGCCGGTTTCTACAATTATGACGGCGTCACGGACAGCGGTCTGGTTGTACTCTGGTTTGGCAGTGAAGAAGGGCTGCACAACAGCGCGACCGTAGGCGACTACGACTGGATGAATGTGCCTCCTTCTTGCACGGACTGTTTGTTTGGCTGGTCTCTCTCCAGCGCGGGAGATGTTAATGGTGATCAGGTGGACGATCTGTTGATAGGGGCGCAAAACTCTGGCAATAACTATGCGGGACTTGCAGCGGTTTGGCATGGGGTGCCGCGTGATCGCATCTATCTGCCGATAATTGTCAGGTAGAGCGGGAGAAACATATATAGAGTTTTTTCAAACGCTAAAAAATTTCATCACTCACCACTTCTGTGCTTGAGACTGAAGTTTGTTTAGCTATGCTTGTTAGCCTTCCAGAAAGAGCCACAGAGAGTTGGGCAAACGAAGCTCCAGCCCAACTTTCTGTTGTTTCTTTATTTGCAAGTAAATTTTTCCAGCTGCTCTTTCTTCTTAAGGAAGCTTGTGGGAAAGCCACTGCTCCCGCCCGTCTGTCTCCACCCTCAACCAGCGATAATCGTCAACCCACAAAGCGTTGCCTGCTTTTTCACGCTCTCCATCCCCGGTCAGCACCCACACCTGCGCTTCGGGCTCTGCCAATTCTTCCTGCCAGTGCTGCACCACCAGCGATGCCGCTGGAACAGGCTCCCCCGAATCCTCAAAAATCACCCACCCGGTAAAGCCGGCTTGCTTCAGAACCAGTGCTTGTAACTTCTCGTCTGCCATCACAAAGCTCAGGCTGCCCGGTTGAAAGTCGAGTAATTCATCACTGTTTAAACGCGCTTGCGCAATGCCTTCAGCGGCAAAGGAACTCCAGAGCCGCTTTGAGATCTGCCGCTCCTCAGGGTCACAGCCCCACAGAACCTGCCCCACCTTTACCTGGCGCGTCAAGCCAAACAAGCCGGATAGCTGATCCTGCCGACAAGCAGGGATGATCACAACTTCAAGTTCCCGCTTAAAAGGAGGCAGCAAGGATTCGATCTGTTCACTCAAAATTGAAGGTTCCGCCTCTCCATTCACCAGAATGTAATGCCCTGCCGGGTTGCGCACCAACAGCATGGGTGTGGCGGACTGCCCAAAGATGGTCAACTGCAACTGCCCATCCGGCAGCGCGGCCACGCTCGCCCACAAAGCCAGACTGAGGCTGCCGAGCGCGACCAAAATAAAGGNNTGCCAGAACCAGGTAAGCCAGCATCACCCAGGAAAATTCCAGCCTTGGAACCTGCAGCCGGTGAGGAAAACTGCTGGCGAGCCAGAACACCATCCGGTTGGTGTAAGCGGCAAACGGCCAGGCGATCCAGGCGAGAACGCTGCCAAGCGTGAGGCTGACTAAACCAACCGTCATCGCCACCAAGCCCAGGATCATAACCAAAGGTTGGACGGGCAATATCAGCGGGTTGGCTATCAGGAAGACCCACGAGAAGCTCCTGAAGTGATAGAGCAGCAAGGGCAGCACCGCCAGTTGTGCCACCAGCGTAATCAAAAGATATTCACCAATCCAATTGCTGACGCGGGCGCTGGCTTCCTCACCAATCCGGGCATTCATCCAAAGCGTCAGCCTGGCACTCAGAGGCGTGGCAAGCAGCGCCAAACCAAGCGTTGCCATGGCGGAAAGCTGGAAGCCGACATCCCATGGCAGGTGTGGGTTGATCAGCGTCATCAACAGGACGCTCAAACCTAGATTGTTAAGACTGTTACCGCGGCGTGCAATCGCGGAAGCGATAACAGTAAACGCCCCCATGAAAGCTGCCCGCATCACAGAAGCCTCTGCCCCAACCAAAATCGTATAGAGCAGCAACACCACAATGGTGAGCAGGCTGCCCTTTTGCGCCCCAAGGCGGCGTGTGAACACATGCGCCACAATGCCAGCCAGCACCGCCATGTTGAATCCCGAAATTGCGATGATGTGGCTGGTGCCAGTGATGGAATATGCCTCACGCGCCAACGGAGAGATTTGGCTTTCATCCCCCAGCAAAATTCCGCGCAGCAAGGCGTTTTCGGGAGCAGGGAAGATCGTGTCGATCACGCGCGCGCCTTTTTCCCGCAAACCATACAACAGCGCGAGCAGCGGATTTCCGCCACCGCTTTCCAATCGATATACCCAGCCATATTGACTGTAAGTATAGATGCCGCGGTGGTTGAGATAATCGCGCCAGGATCCCCCCGAACCCGCCGGAGGTGCAATCAGCTCACCGGTCACTTTCAGTCGGTCGCCATACTTGAAATCAAAGCCCAGGGGGAGGGAAAGCAACACTTTTCCTTCAACTGCCTGGGCATTGCCCTTCTCTTTTTCAAGGCTTTCTGCTGAGATGACGTAACGCACAGAAGATCCGGAGGCTTCAGGGGGTTCCGAAACGGTGCCACTGAAACTAACGATACCCTTGCCAATGTAAGTGCGAATGTCCGAATCTGTGTTTCCAGGCAGAGTAAATTGGTACAGCATAGCGGTCAGGCAGCAGATCAAAAGCAGCATGGTTGCCGGCACCTTGCGCAGCGGTTTTTGCCTTGGCAGGATAACCAACAAAAGCAGGCACAGCACAGCCCCAGCCAGCCAGATGCCCCAGCCAAAACCCAACCAATCCGAGAGGAGCGAGCCTGCGATAGCCGCCAGACCCAGCCAAAAGAAGGGCATAAAAGCGGGAATGTGGACCTTGGTATCCTCTACGGTCGGTTGATTAGCAGCTGAGCCCGATGAGGCAGCTGCGTTTGGTAACTGCTGCTGAGGCGCGCTACTGACCGTCATAGTCAGGAATTTTCCTGCAATAAATTCAAAAGTGATTCAAGCGCTTTTTGCGCCAGCTGCTCTTTTACCTGCAGGCGATTGCCTTCGAGCAGAAAGTGGTACTGACGGTCAGTTTCGCCAAACGAAATGCCGCACCAGCATGTGCCAACCGGTTTGGTGGGCGTGGCGCCGCCCGGGCCGGCAATGCAGCTGACCGAGAGACCAATATCCGTGTTAAAGGCCTTGCGCGCGCCCTGTGCCATTTGCCGCACGACCTCGGCGCTCACAGCGCCGTGCTGCTTGAGGGTGTTCCAGCTTACTCCCAGCAGCTTGACCTTCGCCTGGTAGGCGTAGGAGACGATGCCGCCCATGAAGTATTCCGAAGAACCGGGAACATTCGTCAGGCGGTGTCCGATCAGCCCGCCGGTGCAGCTTTCCGCCAAAGAAAGCGTCAGTTTCTTTTGGAAAAGGAGTTTTCCGATCTGTGTTTCAAGGTCATCGTTTTGCATGGTTTCCTCCATCACCACGGATTGTGGTTGTTGACTGTCGAGCGTGTTCCAAACCCGAATCAGGTCGCGCGAACGAATGTACGCGGCAGCCTCAGGGCTGATGATACCCTCCGCCGCCAGGGCTTCCGGGCTGTCTCCTTCTTCCAGGCGGGCTCTGATCTCCCGGGAAGATATTTCAGGGATCGAAAGGTCTTCGAGATAGACCAGGTCCGCGCCCTGATCCTCCAAAAACTGGAGGTAGCCGAAGTTTGGTTCAAAGCCCTGCCGGGGGCTGATGACCAGCATGGCGGTTTCAAGCAGGCGCTGCCATTGGAACCACTTCCCAAAACCGGGCTCGTCGCCGCTGAAGCTGTCCACCCCGATCAGAAAGGCGATCTTCAGACCCGGGTCAATCTGTTGACGCAGGGAGGAAATCGTTTCAGAGGTGAAGTTTGGGCGGTTGGAACTGCGCGCCAGACTTTCTTCCAAGCGGCTGACGCTGAGTTTCAAATCTTGCTGTCCCAATTCTGTCTTGATCTCATCTGCCGCCAGTTGGCTGAGATCAAAACGATGCTCAAAGGTAAGCGGTAAAGATCGCTTGACCATATCTTGCAAGTTGTGATGGCGGAAGACCGGCATCAACATCACCTCTGCGACGTGCTCACCCCGGGCTTGCAGAGCGCGCACTGCCCCCGTCACCAAGTGAATATGCCCTGCGTGGATTGGATCTGCTGAAGTACCGAAGACCAGCAAGATGGGTCGTTTGTCTAATTTCATACCTGGTTTCCTGGGATTTGGATATTTTCGACCGCCTCCAGCCAGAGGGCACTGCTGGCATCGCTGGGCATGCGCCAGCCTGCCCGCGGGGAGAGGCTGATCTCAAGCAGTTGCGGTCCGTCCGGGCTGGCGGAGCGTTTGAACTGCTGGCTGAAGAAGCGCCGGTAGAAGGTTTTGAGCGTGGACAGAATTTGTGAGGGTGTGTAATCAGCCTGAAAGCACTCCACGGCATGCCCAAAGACTTCATCGGGGCGCATTTGCCTTCCAATAGCATAAAAGAGGAAGAAGTCATGCAGCTCGTAAGGTCCAAGCACCTCTTCAGTCTTTTGGGATGTTTCACCTGTTTCGTCCAACGGCAGCAATTCCGGCGAGAAGGGTGCCTGCGCGATGTTTTGGGCGATGGCTTCGCCTGCCTGCCCAAAGAGGAACCCTCCAGCCCACACCAGCAGGCGCAAAAGCAGGGTTTTTGGCAGACCGCAGTTGACGTTGTACATGCTCATGTGATCGCCATTGAAGGTGCTCCAGCCGAGGGCAATCTCGGAGAGGTCTCCCGTGCCCACCACCAGCGCGTTCTGCTGGTTGGCGAGATCCATCAGGATCTGGGTGCGCTCGCGAGCCTGGGCGTTCTCGAAGGTCACATCGTGGAGACCCTCAGGATGACCGATATCTTCCAGGTGTGCCGAAACCGCAGGACCGATCGGGATAGTAAGCTGCCTCACGCCTGCCAGCTCTGCCAGCAAAGTGGCGCGTTCGTGGGAGGATTTGCTGCTGCCCGGACCGGGCATGTGGATGGTGAAAATGTCCTTACGCTCCAGTCCCAGGCGGTCAAACGCCTGACAGCAGACCAACAAGGCATGGCTGGAATCTGCCCCACCACTGACACCAAGGATTACTTTGTGCTGACGGGTGTGCAGCAGACGCCGCATCAGACCTGTAGATTGGATTTCCAGCAATCGCGCGAACTGCTTTTCGGGCTGTTTTGTGCTGATAAATGGAAAGCGGGTTGGCTTCCTTTCTTCTTTTTCAGTCTGCGGAAAAGGAACTGAAAGTGTTGCCTCTGGATCGACTGTTACCTGGATGATCTGGGTTTCGAACGTGAGTTCCAGCTCTGTCTGGAGGCAGCGACCGTTCTGCCAGATTTCGGCTTTTCCTGAGAAAACCTGGTCGGTGGTGGATTCACTGGCGCCGGCGGAACAAATCACCGTAACGCCCTGCCTGGCAGTGGGGTCAAATGCAGTTTGGGGAGTTTCTTCAGCCGGAGCAAGAGCCGGCAGATTGATCAGTTTGATCAGCAGTTCAGCTTCTGCCGCGCCTGGCGGATAATGACCGAGCAGAATTTCCGTCTGTCCGAAGCGGAAGGGGTGTTGGCTATCCAGGAGGACCGAGCGGTCTCCAATTTGCACCTGCGAATTTACAGGCAGACGCACCGAGGGGCTCAGAGCCGGGCTGTCCGGCCAGGGGGCAAGCATCAGCGCTTCCACCTGCCCAGCACTCAGCAGCGCCACCCCTTCAAAGACTTCCTCCCCGACCCCCAGGGGAAGCCCCAACAGCACTTTGGAGGGAGTGCCGGCGGTCAGAGGAGCCAATTCAATTAAGGACTGCAGTGCCGCGGCTTGCAGCAGATCCTGGCGGAACAGATCCCCGCAGCTCGCCCCGGTCAGGCACAGCCGGGGGAAAATGATCCAGTCCGGATTGCTCGCTTTGAGGTTTGCCAGGGTCTTTTGGATTTGCGCGGCATTAAAGGCCACATCCGCCACGCGCACTTCCGGAATCACCACTGCCAGGCGCAATTTTGAAACCGCTGTTGTTTCGTTTTGCATTTCGCAACTCCAGCCTAATCATAACAAGTTTTTCGCAAGTTGCTGATAAAATTGTTTTGTTAATCCAAGTTACTGGGGAGGCACTTATGAAATCTTATTTGCGATCCATCCAGGTGTTGCTGATAATCGTTTTAATCAGCTTTACAGGCATCACCCCTGCTTCCTCAGCAATAGAATCCAATCTTCCTAATCCTTATGATTGCTACCGGTCTTACGATAATATCAACGCCCGGTTGGAAGAGCTAATCAATCTTTATCCTGATATTGCCCATCTGGAAATTATTGGTCAAAGCTTTGAGGGGTTGGATATCCAGGTACTTCAGCTTGGCAGAGAAGTCAAAACCAATGCCAAACCCCGGCTTGTGCTTGTCAGTGGACTACAGGCAAACGCGCTGGCTACGGTGGAACTCAACCTGAGTTTCGCCGAAAGCCTGCTTGATTCCTATGGGGAGGACGCCAACGTCAACTGGCTGTTGGACCAAACAGAGATCCATCTGATCCTGATCGCCAATCCGGATGGGCGCCAGATCGCTGAACAGCAGGCGCTTGATGGCTTAATCCCAACCTGGACCAAGAACACGCAATCATACGAATGCACGAATGACAACGGAGGAGTGGCACTTGGTCTGAATTTTAGTTACAGGTGGGCAGCCAGTTCCACCAACCCCTGCGCGGATGATTATCCCGGTCCATCGCCAGCCTCAGAGTCCGAAACCCAGGCAATTGAAAGCTACCTGGAGGAAATTCTGGCTCAAAGTCCCGATATGTCTTTGATCATCGATCTGCAAACTGAAAGCGACTCTGCATTGGCCAACAGGCTGATAACTCCTTTCCTTTATGACAAAAACGCGAACAATCCATTTGAGGACGCCCTTTACATGCTCGCAAACAAGCTTGCTTACAACAGCCAGGCGACACCTCTGCGCGGCAGCAGCCCCACCACGGGCGTCCTCACCGGCAATCTGACTGACTTCGCCTTTGGGTATCTGCAAGCGCCTTCGCTGCGATTTAATTTCGGACCAAATGAGGTAACAAGCTGTTGGTATTTTGATGAGGTCCTTAAACCCGAAGGATTGGATGCACTCACGCGAGCTGCTATGCTGGCTGCCGGACCACTAGCCCAGGCGCAAGGACCAGAAATTACTTTCGATAACTCGGAACAGGATGCCTTCAATGTCTCCGTCACCGGACAGGCTGATGATATGAACTTCTATAAGATGGATCTTAATAAGGACGAATATAGCGATGTGCACCATGTCTCTTTTTCCATAGACACCCCTCCCTGGCAGCCAGACGCCGTTTTTACCCAAGTCGATTGGTCTGAGCCTGTTTCCAGCGGACCATTCGCGATGGACTTCGAGCATACCTTCCATTTTACAGAACTGACGCCAGGCAAACACACGGTTTACTTCCAGGCATGGGATACAGATCCTTCGGGGGAACCAGGTCAGGCAGGCATGATCAACTCCTTTGAAATCAGCGTGCCTTTTTACACCTTTGTTCCGCTCTTAATTCGTTAATTCTTTTAAAGGATTTAACTCTTTTATTTTCATTATTTAATTAAGTAGTAATAAGTAATAGGGACTGTTGAAAGTGGGGAAAACTGTACTTCACGGCGGAATATTGCTGGTCTGAACGAGGTGAAAAGCTGATTTCTTCTTTCCACAGCTGTCTGTGGATAATTTGGATTTGTTTGGCTGTTGTCAACAGGGGTTCAAAACCTGAAAAGCAGTGAGGTTTTTCATCCACAGTTGCTACCAGAATTATCCACGGGTTTTAGAAAAATCATCCCTGGTAATCCACAGACTTTTTGCTGGATTTCCACAGCCAAAAGGCTGTTTATCCACAGATTATTCACAAACCGTAATTCTGACGGTAGTCTCTGAGAAGGTTATCGCCGGCGTCAATGAAGTAGTCCAGGGCTTGAAGCAGGTCATCTTTACGCTCGGGGACAAAATCGAGCGCGGAAAGGAATTGAAGCCAGGTCTCCTGCTGGGCGGGATCATCTACCAGCACGCCATCCGCCTGGCGCCAGGTCTCCAGCATCGGCCAGAGCACGGCGTGCAGAGCGTCGCCCTCCGCCAGGGCATCACAGGCGTTGAGGAAGTAACCCTTGCGATGGGGCGAAAGGTTCGGCGGGCAGTTGGGCCTGGCGCTGGCGCTCTGCAGGGCATGTTCCCAGGCCGGACGCCAATCGCGGTAGAAATCCAGGCTCATCTTGTCATTGCCGATCAGCCTGGCAAGTTCCCCCGAAAGATGGGCCTGACCGAGCGCTTGAGCCCTTTCGGGGAAGGCCGTCATGAAGCGGCGGATGGTAAGCGCAGGTCCGTTCAGGGCTGCGATGCTATTAGCGGCTGCGCCGACGCTCTTAAAGTAAAGGTCCACCCAATCCTGAAAGTTGACTTCCTGCTCATCATTGAGGTCGAACCACTGCTGACGGGCTGTATCACTAAACTTCTGGGCACGCGCATGCGTGTTTTCAGGGGTATCAAATTGGGAATTTACGCCTGCCTGGATAAATTCGAGCCAGTGATCTGTGTCGTGCAGGATATTGCCGTGATTGCAGAGCGAAAAACCGATCCAAGGATTTTGCCGCAGGCGGCGATGATAGGTGTAGTAGGACTGGTGGTGGTGCTCGATGTCGAACGAAACCTCGTAGGTTACCCGCAACACTTCGCGCGACTGGGCGGGATCTTCCTTGTGGACAAAGACCATGTCTATGTCGGTTGTGCCTCCCAGAAGGGGTTCTTCGCTGGTGACGGATCCGTTCAGGTAAACCGCAACGATATCGTTCGGCTGACGCAGCCGCCTGGCAACGAGGTCACGGGCGGTTTTTGTGAGCATTTCCGTATTGATGCGCATGAGAACTCCTTAATCGCTTAGTGGCAGGCTTTCCTGGTAGGGCGCAAGCTGCAGAGCCTGGCGGATGCGGTTGATCATGTACTGCAGCGCCTGCGGGTCGGCAATAAAATCGAGGTCGTCGGTGTCGATAACAAGCAACCGCTGCTGCCATTTTGGCAGATTGATGAAAGCCTCATAGGCTTCAGCAAGTTCCTCAATGTAAGCCCGTTCCATGCTACGCTCATAAGGGCGGTCACGGTGGGCAATGCGGTGCATCAGCGTGTCGGTGTTGGCACGCAGGAAGACTAGTAGATCGGGTTGGGGAATCTTATCCGCCAGGGCAAGGTGGACCTTATGATAGATATCCAGTTCATCTCCGCCCAGGTTGATGCCAGCAAAAAGGGCGTCTTTATCAAAGGTGTAATCAGAAACGAGATTTCGACCTGCCGCAAGGGTACTTGGAATCACCTGGTGTTGATGGGTATAGCGGCTCATCAGGAAGAAAATCTGGGTTTGGAAAGCATAACGCTGCCGGTCGGCATAGAAACTTCCAAGAAACGGATTTTCCTCGAAGACTTCCAGCAAAAGATCAGCTTCAAAAGCTTCATAAATTAGACGCGCAAGGGTGGTTTTTCCGACACCAATAACACCTTCAATGGCTAGATACACAATCGTTCACTCCGGCTAATTGAGATAACAAAACTATACCACAAAGGACTTCTACAACTGGCAGGCAGGCGCGGTTGAGTCCTTTAATTGTGCATGCAGTAGACGCGCGGCTTCGGTGAACTCTGGCAAATAGCGCATCGCATCCGTACGCGGACGGGGTAATTCGATCGGGAGGTCCATGATCAAACGCGCCGGACGGCAGGTGAGCACCAGCACGCGATCAGCCAGGAAAATTGCCTCAGAGATGGAGTGTGTCACCATCAAAACGGTCTTGCGCCGCTCATTCCAGATGCGCAGCAGTTCATCGCCCATGCGTTCCCTGGTCAGCGCGTCCAGTTGACCGAAGGGCTCATCCAGCAGCAAAATCTCCGGGTCCTGTACCAGGCAGCGCGCGATCGCCACCCGCTGAGCCATCCCACCGGAAAGTTCGTGGGGATAAGCCTTTTCAAAACCCTCCAGCCCCACCAGGCGAATCATCTCCTGGGTTAAGCTGGAGATTTCTGCTTCAGGACGCTGATCGATCTCGAGTGGCAGGCTGATGTTGTCCCTGAGCGTCCGCCAGGGGAGCAAATTGGGCTTTTGGAACACTAATCCGGTCTGCGCCTTGCCCTCAGCCCCGCCAGGAAACAGCACTTTTCCTCCGGTAGGCTGAATTAAACCTGCCACTGCCCGCAGAAGCGTGCTTTTTCCGCCACCCGAAGGACCTACGATGCACACGAAGGCATTGCGCTCAATCGAGAAACTGATTTTGTCGAGAACTTCGAGGCTGCCGTCGCTGTCAACAAAAGACACCTCAATCTCGCTCACCTGCAGGGCAATCTCACTGGGTGAAAGCGTCACTGAAGGACTCCCTGACATCAATTTCCCGGGTCATCAAACCCAGATCGAGTAAAACAGCCTGCATATTCTCCCAACGCGTTAGCTGAACTTCTGACGGCTCCCCTTCTAGCTGCCAAATCTTGATTGATTCCAAAAGGACTTGCTTTTGGATCGGGTCATCAGCCGCCAGATTCTCGACGTACTTCTGGCAAACCTCAAAAGCCATGTCCGGGTCAGCGGCTGTGGCAGTCAGGGCTTCGCTGATTGCGCTGACCATCCCCTGTACGAGTTCTGAACGTTCATTCAGTGATTTTTCGTTTGTCACCAGGCAATTCCCCACCAGTGAGAGAGAGTCTGCCACCCTGAGCAGGTCAATTTCGTAACCCCGGGCTCGCAGTTGCACGGGTTCGTTCGCCAGGTAGACTACCACCGCATCCACCTGNNTCGCCTAAGCCGGCGTGGGCAGCCAGTGCTTCAAAACCAATGTAATTTGCGCCGTAGAGCCCGGGCAGACCGATCACCTTGCCGCGAAGGTCAGCTGGCTGGCTGATCTGGCTGGTTTTCAGGGAAGCTACCCCAACCGGAAAATCCTTGTACCACTCCCTCACCGAAATCACCGGAAGTCCCTGGGCGCGGCTGAGCAGCACCTGCTCGCCGGAAGCAATCATGAACTGCTGATTATCCGAGCCTATTAGCGCCACCATATCGGCTTCATTGCCATAAGCCAGGCTCACTTCAATGCCATATTTGGCAAAATAGCCCTTCTCAATCGCCACATAAAAAGGCGCGAACTGCACGTTGGGAATGTAGGTCAGGTTGAGCGTGACTTTTGTGACGGCAGGTTCTGGCGTGGCTGGTTTGCAGGCGGTCAGTGCCAGACAGAGGATTAGTGTGAGAAACATTACACGTTTCATTTAACTCTCCTTAAACTTCTTTGCGCCAGGTTTGCCAGGATAAAACTCTGTTTTCAAGCAGCAGCACCAACCCGTAGAGGCTGGCTGCCAGTAATACCAGACAAATGACGGCAACGAAGACCAGAGCGGTGTCATATTGACCGCGCCCAACGTTGATCAGAAAGCCCAGACCGCGGTCTGAGGCTACCAACTCTCCCACAATCGCGCCGATCACCGACAAGCTTGCCCCCACGCGCAGCCCGCCAAGAAAGACCGGCAGTGCCGCGGGTATCTCGAGATAGCGCAGGGTCTGGGCAGGAGTTGCCCGCAGAGATTCCATCACTTCGCGCAGTTCAGGCGGCACGTCTCTCAGCCCCACCAGCGTGTTGATCAGCACCGGAAAGAAAACTGTCAGAGAGCAAACCAGAACTTTGCTGAGCAAACCGGGTCCAAACCAAATGACCAACAAAGGCGCGATGGCTGCCATGGGGATGGACTGACTGCCCACCAGGAAAGGTGAGAGCAAGCGTTCTGCCAGGGGGGACTTGGATAGCGCGTAACCGAGCAGAGTGGCCGCGCTGACGCCAAAGAGTAAACCCAGCAGGATCTCTCCAAGCGTGGCAGAAAAGTGCCGCCAGAGCAGACCGGTTCTGAGCACGTCGAGGAATTTTATGCCCACTTCGGCAGGGCTGGGCAGTATGAAGCCAGGCAAGTTCAAAGCCAATACCAACCCCTGCCAGATCAGCAGAAAGAGTAATACGGACAAAAGCGTCAGAAGAACGCGGTTTCTGCTAAGGCGCTGCCAAAAATCAGTCTTTATGGTTGAAGATGGAGTCTCTTTCATGGTCGATTCGATTATTCCAGATAGTTGAGTATACGATACTTAGGAGTTTCCTTGTAGGTCAATGATCTTTGGATTGGAAATCGCGAATTGAATCAGACTATAATAAAAGGCATGTATGCAATGACCCCTTTCGTTCCGAAGAATATCCTCCTGATGCCGAATGCTGCCGTGCCAAAAGCCTCTCTTTTGGCAGATCGCATCTCGGCCTGTTTGAAGACTTATGCTGTGGACCACAATGTCTTTTGCTATGATTACGAGAACCCCACTCAACTTCCCAATATTGAAGGGCACGATCTAATTATCGTCATTGGTGGAGATGGCACGCTTCTTAGAGCGGGTCACTTCTGCGCACCCTTAGGTATTCCTTTGTTAGGTGTTCAGGCCGGGCGATTGAGTTTCCTGGTCGAAATAAACGAAATTGACCTTGAGAGCAACCTTAAGCGTTTGCTCTCCGCAGATTACCGCATTGAAAGACGCATGATGCTCCAGGCTGAGTTTCTGGAAAAAGGTACAGTGGTAAAACGCTGGGACGTAATCAACGAAGCGCTTATCTCCCGGGGGAGGGATGCCAGACCAATTGAAGTGCGGGTGGATCTTAACGAAGGCTATATGATGTCGTACATTGCTGATGGGCTGATTGTGGCAACCGCGACTGGCTCAACAGCTTACGCCCTGGCTGCCGGGGGACCGATCCTCCCGCCAGAATTGCGCAATATGCTCGTTTTACCCATCGCACCACATCTCTCGCTTGATCGAGCTGTCGTGCTGGCTGAAGGCGCGGTTGTTAACTTACGCGCAATCAGTGATTTTGAGGTGGTGCTCAGCGTTGACGGCACGACACCGATCTCTATTGGTCCGGAAAACAGCATCCGCGTTACAGCAAACAAAAAATCCCTGCTGATGGCGCGATTTGGTGAACCCAACTACTTTTATCGCGATCTTGCCGGCATTCTACAGCGGAATCCGATCCTTGAAATGGAATCCAATGACTGAACAAGACCCAATCGCTGATCCCATGACGATCCCTGTAGAAGAAGTTCAACTGCGCTGCAACCGCTGCAATAAACCCATCACCCCTGCCACTGCGATCCTGACGGAAACTGGCTATCGCTGCGCTGAGTGTGTGCGCGCGCAGCAGCGTGTTTTTGATACGACCAAAAAGCTTGACCCATTTTTGGGCTTTGCTGTTGCCGCACTGATTTCTTTTGCCGGCAGCTGGCTGGCAGGCAGGCTTGGGTTCTTTACGATTCTGGTCGCTCCGGCAATTGGTACCTTGATCACCAATGCTGTGCGGCTGGTGGTTAATCGCAGGCGCAGCAAGGCGCTCAACACCGCGGTGCTGGCTGGCGCTATTGTTGGCGCGCTGCCTTTGCTGATCATGGCGATTGTGCCGTTGCTGAGAGGTTCAGGACTGCTTTTGACGGGAGGCGGCAACCTCTTGCCGCTGATTTGGCGGGTGGTTTATGCTGCCCTGGTATCTTCCTCGGCTTATGCTCAAGCCAAAGGATTGCGTCTTTGAGGTCTTATGCTTGAAGAACTGCGCATTCGCGATTTTGCCATTATTGACGATCTGACACTCCAGTTCACCTCCGGATTGGTGGTTTTCACCGGTGAGACTGGCGCGGGCAAGTCCATCATCCTGGACGCGTTGGGAGCAATCCTTGGCGCGCGGGTGGACACCACAAGCATTCGCAAAGGCGCAGACCGGGCGATTTTGGAAGGCTTTTTCCGCCTGGATGGACCTGAACGTGAGCCGATCACCGCTCTGCTGGAGCGTGAGGGTTTGCTGGAAGAGCCGGATCGCCTATGGCTCGGGCGTGAGATTCGGGCTGAAGGGCGAACGATTGCCCGCGTGAACGGACGGACGGTTAGTTTGAGCGTTCAGTCTGAGATCGGTGAAGCTTTGGTGGACGTGCATGGGCAATCTGACCACCTCTCCTTGTTAAAAGTAAGACATCACCGCGATTTGCTTGACCGATTCGCGCATGACCAGAAAAATCTCAGCACTTATCAGAGTCAGTTCAAGGACTGGTCGATTCTGGGAAAGCAGTTAAACGAACTGCATGCCATTGAACAGACCGCCCGCGACAGAGCGGATATGCTGAAATACCAGATCCAGGAAATCGGAGACGCGCGCATCAAGCTGGACGAGGAAGAAGGCCTGGCACAAGAGCGCGTTCGCCTGATGAATGCCGAAACCTTGAGCTCTCTCAGCCAATCCGCGCTTGTTTTGCTGGATGAAGGCCCAGAGGGCGGATCGGCTGCCACGGACCTGCTTGGGCAAGCCGCGCACGACCTGGCAGAACTTGCCCGTATCGACCCGCAAATGCAGGATTTGGCGCAGCAAGCAGAAGACGCGCTCAGCTCTGTTTCTGATCTGACCTATGAATTGGGCGGCTACGTGGAGGGAATCGAGTTTAATCCAAGCCGCCTGGATCAGATTGAAGAACGTCTCGATCTTTTTAACCGCCTGAAACGAAAATATGGTGGTTCTCTGGCTTCGGCGCTGGCACATTTAGAGGCTTCCACGCTTGAATTAGAAAAAGTGGAAGGCGTAGAAGAGCAGATTAAGGAAGTGGAGCAAAAATTATCCCAGTTAAAGGAAAAGCTCAGCAAGTCAGCTTTGCAGCTCTCAGAACAGCGTAAAATGGCTGCCAGCCAGCTTTCTGAAGGCGTGGAAGAGCAGCTTCACCTGCTTGAGATGGAAAAAGCTCGCTTCCAGGTTGACCTTACTGTGACGGACGCGGAGCAAGGGTTGGAGTTTAACGGTCAAAAGCTGGCATTTGATTCCGGTGGTGTGGACCAGATCGAGTTTTTGATTGAAACCAACCCGGGCGAAGGCTTTAAACCACTTGCAAAGACTGCTTCAGGAGGTGAGACCTCGCGTTTGATGCTGGCGCTCAAGACTGTGCTGGCAGAGGTGGATCATATCCCGACCCTGGTCTTTGATGAAATTGACAGCGGAATTGGTGGCAGGGTAGGCATGACAGTGGGTGAGATGCTCTGGCACCTCGGCAAACAGCACCAGGTATTGTGTGTTACGCATTTACCCCAGCTGGCAGCTTTTGGAGACCTGCACTTTCATGTCAGCAAGCGCAATGAGGATGGACGTACCGCCACACAGGTGGAACAGTTACAGGGAGAGGCGCGCGTGGAAGAATTGGCGGCCATGCTTGGCGCAAGCACATCTGTCACATTAGAATCTGCGCGCGAAATTTTACATAAAGTTTCTCAAAAAACTAGTACAATATAGCCATACATCTCAGCTTTAATCATTACTTATTAACAACCTCATCATAAAGTGCACGGATTGTGCTGAAAGGGACGATATGACCAATCTGGACGAAGTTCTTGCAGTTATCTTAGGTGGAGGTCAGGGCAAGCGGCTCTATCCGCTTACTGCTGAGCGGGCTAAGCCGGCTGTCCCGATTGCCGGGAAATATCGCTTGATTGATATTCCTATTAGCAATTGCATTAATTCAGGCATCTATAAAATTTCTGTTTTGACTCAATTTCTCTCGGTTTCCTTGCACCGGCACATTACCCGTACCTACAATTTTGATAACTTCCACGGAGGGTGGGTGCAGGTTTGGGCGGCAGAGCAAACCATCGAAAACACTGACTGGTATCAGGGTACTGCCGATGCAGTTCGCAAGCAGATCCTTGAGATCCGTTCCAGTCGCGCGAAATATATAGTGATCCTGGCGGGGGACCATCTTTACCGTATGGACTATTCAAAGATGGTAGATTTTCACGTAGCTAACAATGCGGATATCACCGTGGCAGTGCAACCTGTGCTCAAAGAGGACGCGTTCCGCTTTGGCATCCTCAAGCGTGACGAAGATGGACGTATCACCGACTTTGCCGAAAAGCCCAAAGATCCGGATCTGCTTTCCAGGTTAGTCAGCCGTGACGATCCCGAATCGCCCTATCTTGGTTCGATGGGCATCTACATCTTCAATGTGGACCTGCTAACGGATGTGCTGCGGCCCGATTACACCGATCATAAGTTTGATGATTTTGGTGGAGATATCATCCCACACTTGATCCGCACGGGTAAGCGCGTTTTTGGCTATAACTTCGAAGGATACTGGCGCGATATTGGAACAATCCGCACTTTTTATGACACCAACCTTGAGTTGGCTGAGGAGCATCCGGAGTTTGACTTCTTCGATCCTGACCACCCCATCTTTACCCACCCACGATATTTGCCCGGCTCGCGCGTGACTGGAACGACATGCAAGAGTGTTCTTCTGGCCGAAGGCAGCGCTATTGAGGACGCTGTTCTGGAGCACTCACTTATCGGGCTGCGAAGTGTCATTGGGGGCGGCACAGAAATAAAGGACACCATCGTAATGGGTGCAGACTGGTATGGCAATCAAGCTAATGGTGCGCCGCTTGGAATTGGCCGCAACTGCAAAATTCAAGGCGCGATCATTGATAAAAACGCCAGCATTGGCGATAACGTCATTATCAAACCTTTCCCCGCAGATCGCGAAGTGGATCACGCTCTCTATAAGGTACGGGAAGGCGTTGTGGTGATTCCAAAGAACACCACCATTCCGGCCGGGACGATCATCCAACCGTGACCTAAAATTGAACCAAAAGGGCTCTGGCATCGCCAGAGCCCTTTTTTATCCATCACAATCCCAATAAGCGATAGACAGCAACACCAAAAGCGATGGATACATTCAGCGAGGTTTTATTGCCGGACATAGGTATGTACAACACCTGATCTGCGATTCGCAGGATGGCGGGATCGACTCCGGCAGGTTCGCTGCCGATCACCAGGGCTACCTGCCTTGGTGAGGGGACTCTAAATTGAAATTCCTGCAGCGAAAAAGCGTCCGGAGTAAATTCAAGCGCAAGGATCAGGCACTTATTGGATTTAAGTTCGGCTAATTTCTCAGGCAGATTAGGGTGGGAGCTCCACTTCATGCTATTTTCAGCCCCCAAAGCGGTTTTGCTGATGGTTGGCTGTTCATCAGGGGTGGGGGTGATCCCACCGAGCAGCAGTTCTGAGAGGCCGGCTCCATCTGCGGTGCGAAAGATTGCGCCGACATTATATGCTGAGCGGATATTATCGAGCGCACCAATCAATTCGAACCCAGGCTTTGGTGCGGCGGGGGGCTTTTGGGCGAGAACGCCAGCGTCTTGTCTTTTAAGAGGCGCACCGCAGCGCGGACAGTAGCGACCGTCATACAATTCAGCGTCCAGGGGAAAGCGCAGTTTGCAGCGAAAATTCGTACACTCGAAAAAAACGTAATTTGATTTTGCGATTTGCATAAAGCAATTTTACTTCCGGGGGATTAAAAGTGTTAGGCGCCTGGGTGAGGGGGGCACCCAAGCGCCTAACTCTTTATAGTATACAAGATAATCGCAAAATTGCAAGGAAAAATTCCGTTTGGTGATAAATTTTACGA
Source organism: Anaerolineaceae bacterium UBA6105 (assembly GCA_002423495.1). GTDB lineage: Bacteria > Chloroflexota > Anaerolineae > Anaerolineales > Anaerolineaceae > Mesolinea. Next base: position 23,982 of record DIWN01000098.1, read on the forward strand.
AATTCCTACAAAGGTTAATCTGTTGTTAATATTGCTCTCTAGCATTACAAAACTCAGCCGCCGATAATTGCCTGCCCTGCTTCGGTGCAGTAGGGCAGAATCTCATACCCTTGCATGATCAGCTCGTGCAAGACCAGGTCCAGCGATTCGATCGTGTTTTGGCGGTCTTCCCCACCATCATGAAAGAGAATGACTCTGTCGGGCTGCAGTTTGTTGGAAAAATTCGCCAGAATCGCTTCAGGAGCGAGCCCTGCCCAGTCGCGGGTATCGAGATTCCACATTGAGATACTGTAACCCATGCCCATCGCATAAGAGTAAACAGTCTCGTTGGCCTTACCGTAAGGCGGTCGCAGACATTTTGTCAATTGACCTGCGAGCTCCGGGTGGTCTTTGAGGGCGTTTCGTATTGCTTGATAGGTGTCGTCTAGTTCAAGAGAAAAGCTGCCATAACTAAGCGTAGTTAAATCGATATGGTTGTAACTGTGGTTTGCTAGTGTATTGCCGTCACTGGCGATCTGCAGAACGGTATCCTGAAAAGAAGCCGCATTGCGACCGATCATATAAAAGGTCGCATTAGCCTCGTACTTTCGCAAGATTCCAAGCACCTGTGGCGACCAGACAGGATCAGGGCCGTCATCGAAGGTGAGGTAGACCTTTTTATCCGGATCAGCGGTGGGCAATGGCTCTGTGTTAATTTGATCCTGAACCAAAGACTTGGTCCAGCTATCAACAAAAGCGCTTAAGGCCTCAGTTTGATCAGTCTCAGAACCCGGATCAGCGTGAACTGAACCCGAAAGGGGGAGCGCCAGGATTAAAGCCATCGTTATCAAAAGCCAAATATTCTTCATTATCGCTTAGGTACATTATAGTAGGGCACCTCTAATTTGCAAGGCGCTGTCCAGTGACTATGGCACTATGCTCACGTTTGATGATTCGATGATATCCGCGGGCATTGACTGCCAGTCTGTGCCATTGTTGCCCGTTATGTAAATGCGGTTATCCGTTAGAGTGTCCGGCGTGATGGTGGCTGTGAGGAAGCCGACGAGACCGTTTACCATATCCAAGCTCACGGGGGTGACCGCGGGAGGTAGCCCGGCTGTTGTTTCGGTCCAGCTCGCCCCGCCATCAGATGTTTGATACATCCTGCCTTCTCCGAACGCGACACCAGTCAGAAGCGTCCCAAAATCGAAGAACTCGATATTCTCAAGCATTCCCACGTACTCCCAGTTTTCAGCTGCATCAGTGCTGCTGCAAAAGTAAGTAACACTATTCCCGTTATCAAGATAGGAACGAATGGGGAGGATGGCAGTAGTAGCGTCGATCCTGATGATGTTATCCACACTGGTTTGCTGGTTTTCGTCTAAAGGTAAACCCTGGCATTCAGCCTGTTTCCAGGAAATGCCGCCATCGACTGTCCGAAATACGTAATCTGCGCCAGAAACAGGAACAGAACCGCCAACTAACCCAATATCAGAACTGAGAAAGCCAAAGTGGCTCTTAATTCCTCCTGTGGGCAAGCCGTGATCATCCGGGTCGGCCGGGTTGTGTTCAAAGCGCAGCTCCCAATTTTGTCCTCCATCAGCAGTATGGTAGACGCTGACATATTGAGATCCGGCGCCAACCCCCTGATCGGAGAGTATGTAGCCCTCATTCGCATTCAAGAAAGAAATCTGTCCACAAGGAAAGCTCAGCTTGTGGGTCTGCCAATTGAGGCCACTATTGGTGGTCGAGTAAAGAGAGGCGGAGGAATCCGTTTCGGTTTGGCATATCCAAGCGATATCACCGGAAGGGAATGACGTGTAGGTTCCCCAACCGGACCCATGGGAAGGGAAGTCTGGGGGCGTGACCGTGAGCCAGTGTTCGCCAAAGTTCCCGATGTGGTAAAAGCGGATCTGGTCCAGGTTGCTGGCCCAGCCAAAACCCTCTGCGAACATGTACAATTTAAACAAAGGGGAAAGATAATTTGGCATCGATGTGGGAGGGGCGATTGTTGCCGGGAGGCTGGGCTCCGGTGTGTTTGTCATTGCGGGCGATGGGTGGATGCAGCCTGTGAGAACCAGGAGTCCTGCAATCAGGGTAAGAATTAGTCGCTTCGTGGTCATAAACGCCTCCAAATCGTATCAGTCAGTTATGATGATGCACGATTTGTGCCCATTTTACTGGTCAATTAAACGATACTGTTTCACGTGAAACATTGCCATGTGCTTGGAAGGGGGCTGGGATGTAACGTGACAGCACTGTCCGATTCACTCAGAATCAGTGGAGAGTAACAATGTTTCACGTGAAACAATGGGTGTTTCGTGGTGGGATTGGGGGCTTGTGATGCTTGAGATTTGGCAAAATGGTGTTGGAAAGGACTTGTTTGGTGCGGTGGGCTGAGATTAGCAGGGCAAATCTCAACGGATTTCCTTCAAAACGTCTCGGAGAACGCAAAACTTCTAGGCTTTTGAATAGTGAGGGGGTTGAAATGGATCGCAGGTAGGTTGATTGCTATAGAGGGGATAAATTCTCAGCCTGGTTCAAACATGTGTCTTCTGTGAACTCCAGTTATTAGTTTTGGGGATCACAATAAGAATTGCCTTCGCAGGGTCGAATAAGTGCCCTTGGGGTACTCGCTCAGTTGTGATAGTAAGCCTGGGTTAAAAAGAAAAATGTCCTCTGTGCGGGTCGAATAAGTGCCCTTGGGGTACTCGCTCAGTTTTGATTGTAAGTGGGGACTAAAAGAAAAATGTCCTTTGTGCGGGTCGAATAAGTGCCCTTGGGGTACTCGCTCAGTTTTGATTGTAAGTGGGGACTAAAAGAAAAATGTCCTCGGCGCGATTCGAACGCGCAACCGTCTGCTCCGCAAGCAGGTGCTCTGTCCATTAAGCTACGAGGACGTTTCTGTAAGACTTGCCATTCTAACCCCATTTTGGATTTGGGTCAAGCCCAATACGTTAGTTTGTGATTCACAAATGAAAATGAAGCCATAAACGGAAAGTATATTTAGTCGGACTGAATAAAAGAAATTTGTCTTTTTCATGCAATCGCTTACAATTATCGAAAACAATGAATAACTTTACACGCTTAATTACTGCTTATCACTCGGGGTATCTGCCCTATCGTCTTTTTAGTTACCTCAAGGCTAAAATACTCTTTACACTGCCTGGAACTTGGCGGGCTCGATTGTATAGTGGTGATGAGTACTATTGCCCGGTTTGCGACAGCCACTTAAGCAACTTTCCTCCTTTTTTCCGTCCTTACCACCGCTGGTGCCCGGTATGTAAGTCGTTGGCGCGGCATCGTTTTGTATGGACATTTTTTCAACAGGCAAAGTTGCCGATTCATCGCAAAAATCTACGCATTCTACATATTGCACCTGAAGACGCCATTCGGAATTTGTTTCTTTCAATTCCAGGTGCTGACTACATTAGTGGAGACCTCTACAACAAGAACGCCATGGTAAAAATGGATGTTTGCGCCATCAATTATCCAGAAAATTGCTTTGACCTGATTTTTTGCTCACATGTACTTGAACACGTGGATGATGATCGCCAAGCTCTACAGGAATTTCACCGCGTACTAAGCCCAGAAGGACAGCTAATGCTGATGGTGCCAATTATTGGTGAGATAACAATTCAAGATCCTTCTGTTACTAATCCTGCTGAACGCGAACGTCTTTTTGGTCAACTTGACCATGTTCGCGTCTATGGAAACGACTTCGTTGATATTGTTGCTGGTGAGGGCTTTGAGGTTGAGACTATTCGTCCTAATGATTTCGCTACGGATGAAGATGTTCGCCGCCAACAGCTTGACGTTCAGGATAGGCTCTTTGTTTGCAAAAAGAGTTAATCTTCGTTTCCTCTGCGACTTATCGGTAATAAGGGCTCGTTAGCCCAAAATCCACCTTTTCAGTTTATACTGAAGTTCAGCATATCCGTCACTCACTCAACTCACCTTGACGGAAAAGGAGGATGCATTGAAACAATTGATCACTGGCGACGAAGCTGTCGCCCGCGGAGCCTGGGAGGCAGGTGTGCGTTTTGCTTCAGCCTACCCTGGTACCCCTAGCACTGAGATCCTTGAAAATATCGCCACTTACAAAGAAATCCACTCTGAATGGGCTCCCAACGAGAAAACAGCCCTCGAATCGGTCATTGGGGCGTCCCTGGCAGGTGCACGCGCGATCGCCTCGATGAAGCATGTTGGCTTAAATGTGGCAGCAGACCCCTTCTTCACCTTTGCCTACATGGGCGTCAATGCTGGCGCGGTGGTTGTCACTGCGGATGAGCCCGGGCAGTTCTCGTCCCAGAACGAGCAGGATAACCGCAACTACGCCAAAGCCGCCATGACGCCGATGTTTGAACCCTCCGACAGCCAGGAATGCAAAGACATGCTGCTCGAGGCTTTCGAGATCAGCGAGAAGCATGACATCCCGGTGCTCTTCAGAATGACGACGCGGGTTTGCCATTCCAAGAGCCTGGTGGAGTTGGGTGAGCGGCAGGACGTGCCCATCAAGCCTTATGTCAAGAATATCAAGAAGTACGTGGCAGTGCCGGCCAACGCCCGCCCAATGAAAGTCAAAGTTCAGGAAAATCAGGCAATATTAAGGTTCTATTCAAACAACTGCCAGTGGAATCGTATCGAGATGAACGAACCTAATATTGGTATCATCTGCTCTGGCGACTGTTATCTCTACGCCCGCGAGGTGTTCGGCGATGGCGCTTCCTATCTGAAACTAGGTTTCACCAATCCTCTGCCAGACGACTTGATACGCGAGTTTGCTTCAAAAGTCGAGAAGATCTATATCATCGAAGAAAATGATCCTTATATTGAGGATCATGTGCGCGCTTTAGGTATCGCCTGCGATGGCAAGAACATCTTCCCTCTCAATGGTGAAATGAAGCCGGAAGTGATTCGCTCTGTCATGTTTGGCGAGGAATACACTTTGGACGACGAAGTTCGTGCGGCCGTCATCCCGCGACCGCCCACGCTTTGCGCCGGCTGTCCGCATCGCGGCTTCTTCTACGAACTCGGCCGCCGCAAGAACGTCATGGTTTCAGGTGACATTGGCTGTTACACGCTTGCGTCCGGTGCACCGTACCACGCCATGGAGACGACGGTCTGCATGGGAGCCAGCATCAGCCTTGGGCATGGCGCTCAGCAGATCTTCGACACCATCGAGGGCAACAAGATGCGCGTAGTCTCAGTGATCGGCGACTCGACCTTCTTCCACACCGGTATCAATTCGTTATTGGACGTTGCCTACAATAAAAGCAACCTGATTACCGTTGTGCTCGATAACCGCATTACCGCCATGACTGGCCAGCAGGACAACCCGGGCACGGGTCTCACAATCCAGGGCGAAATCACCGAAGCTGTCAGCATTGAGGCAATCGCCCGGGCTTTTGGCTTTAAGAACGTCCGGGTCATTGATCCCAACCAGTTGAGTGAGGTCAAAGAAACGCTTGACTGGGCGCTGGCTTTGCAGGAACCATCTGTGATCATCACTCGCTGGCCTTGCGCGCTCAAAAAGCAAAACGCTCTCGACAAAGAAGAGTTCAAGGGGTCTTTTACCTCGGTTTACTGGGTAAACGAAGAGGTCTGCATCGGCTGCAAGAAGTGCACGCGCACTGGCTGCCCGGCGATTGTCTTCCAGTTTGAGAAGAAGAAATCATCGATTGACCCCGAAAAATGCGTTGGCTGCAGCGTGTGCGCCCAGGTGTGCCCGGTGCATGCGATTCGGAAAGTGGAGGCGTGATGACCACAAAAAACATTCTCTTGACCGGCGTTGGGGGGCAGGGCACCATTCTGGCCAGCAAATTACTGACAGAAGGGCTGCTTTCACAGGGTTATGATGTAAAAATGAGCGAAGTTCACGGCATGTCGCAGCGTGAGGGTCCGGTTCTGACCCATGTGCGCTTTGGCGAGCAGGTCTTTTCGCCAATTGTCGAGGCCAAAAAGGCCGATGTGATCATTGGTTTTGAGGAGCTCGAGGTGCTGCGCAACTTGGAATACCTGCGCGAGGACGGCAAGGGGGTTGTGATCCTCAACAGAGTGCGCGTCAACCCGATCGGGGTACAAAACGGGAGCGACAAGTACCCAGAAAACGTGGCCGAACTGATCAGCACGCGCGCTGGTAAGGTGATCGCCATGGATGCCAGCGAGGAAGCCCGCAAGCTTGGTAATTTGCGGGTGATGAACATCATCCTGCTGGGTGCCAGCGTGCGCCAGTTGGGGCTCGAGGAGATCGACTGGGGCAAGGTCATCGCTGAAAACGTCAAAGCACAGTACGTGGAACTCAATCAGCAGGCCTTTGAGCTTGGCAAAAGCCTGAGTTAAGGTTTCGCTTAAAATAAAAGCTGGCTCAAGTTACCCGAGCCAGCTTATTCTTTTTAAATCACAAACAATTTAGCGATTCACATTCATCGGCATGATGATGTGCCGGAAACTTTCGTCCCCAACTGGGCGAAGCATGCCGGGAGTGTTGGCGGCGTTGGTTTCCAGCAGCACATTGGCGGTCTTGATGACTTCCAGGGCTTCGCGCAGGAAGCGGATATTGAAGGAGATCAAGAGCGGCACACCGTCCACCGAGGCGTCCACGATCACTTCGGATGAGCCAGTCTGCTCAGAGGTGGCGGAAATTTCCATTTGTGGACCACGATCCGCGCTGCCAGCCTCGGGCTGGATGTCCAGCCGGGCGATGTAACTGCCTTCACGGGCGATAATCTCGGTCTGTTTGCAGGCTTTCAGCAGTTGGGCAGTGTTGATTACAGTGCGGGTCTTGAAACTGGTTGGGACGATGGCCGTATAGTTGGGGAAGTTGCCTTCAATCAGCTGTGAAACCAATTCCGCGTCCTTTAAATGGAAGATCACCTGTCCGCGTCCGGCTGGGAAGGACATCAGCAGGGTTTCATCGCCATTGACCGCAATGCGCGAGAGCTCGCTGAGGGCTCTGGCTGGGATCAGGGCTTCAAGGTTTTGGGGAGGCTTGTGCCCAATGGCAGCTTTGCTGATGGAGATGCGATAACCATCTGTGGCAGCCATCTCGAGTTCGTCTCCCTGGAAGCTCATGTGCACGCCTGTCAGGTTGGGGCGGGTGTCTTCTGTGGAGGCGGCGAAGGCCACGCGCTGGATCATTTCTTTGAAGTTTTCAACGTTCAACGGGATGGCAGTTTCATCATCGGACGAGGGCATGGGCGGGAATTCTTCCGCGCTGATGCCTTTGATGTCGGTGTTGAGCGTGCCGCATTTCACATTGAGGGATTGGGTGCGTTCGTCTAGGGTCAGGGTCACTTCTTCGTTGGGGAGGTTGCTCACCATATCCACGAAGGTACGTGACGGCACGGTCAGCCCGCCTTCCTCGCTGACTTTCGCTCCGATCCAGGCGCTGATACCAAGCTCGAGGTTGGTAGCCGAGAGCCTCAGACGACCCTGGTCGGTTTTGATCAGGATATTCGAGAGTACAGGGAGCGTGCTGCGGGAAGTTACAGCGCGGGCAACCACGTTGACGCCGTGGGCAAGCTGCTGCTGTTGAACAATTGCTTTCATAAGATCCTCCACGATTGGCTTTATTTATCCTTTTAAGTATACCCGCAAGAGCTTGTTTTTTCCAGAATTGCGTGTTTTGTAGAGGTCGCGTACATACTCGCATCAGCCATGGGCAGGCTAGAACTCTATTTATTCAGTCTGCTTTCACGTATTTCTCAAAAGAGGTCTTGGAGCGCTTCCCCAAAACGGCTTATGAGGGTCCTGGATGATATAATCCAACCAAAAGATACGCGCTCCTTTTGAGGAGGAGACGATATCATTCCCATAAGGATAGCCTGCCATGCCCTCACCTACCGGTCTGGAATCAAGTCAGCCAAATCCCCTTGAAGAAATCCTAAAAGGCGTTCCACTCTGCCTGACACCCAGCCAGAATCCCGAGATGGATCAGGAAGAAGCCCTGCGCATTATCGACCTGGCAGAAATCGCCAGTATACCGATCGTGATTGACGGCGGCTGGGCAGTGGACGCGCATTTGGGCTGGCAAACCCGCCCCCATTCCGACCTGGATATTGCCATCAATCAGCAATATCTGCCCCGCTTTCTGGGCATCCTCAGCCGCCTGGGCTATGGGCACATGCCGCGGGATGACCAGTGGGAGCACAATTTCGTACTCCAGGACGGCGGTGGTCACCAGGTTGACGTCCACTCCTATGTCCGCAACGATCAGGGTCAGATTGTCGGCGGGGTCGAGTACCCGGGCGATTCTCTCACCGGGCAGGGCAAAATCGGTCATGCCAAAGTCGGCTGCATCAAAGCGGACTGGCTGGTGGACTTTCATCTCGGCTATCCATTCGACGAGAATGATTACAACGACGTGAAATTCCTCTGTAACCTCCACCGCTTGCCTTTACCAGCTGATTACCAGTCCTATGAGAATGCTCGCTATACCGGCAAAGCGCAAGACCCCTGGTCAGTGCCGCAGCAATTTTCTGCGCATTTGCCCCAAACTACGGACGAGTATCTCGCGCTCATCAACCTGCTGGATAAAACCCAGGTCGAAAGGCTAAGCTCCGAGACAAAAGCGAAATTCCTGGAATTGCAGGAAGCGCAATCCGGAGCGGAAAACGTCACCATCGCAGATTTAGCCAAGGCAGAACTGCGATCGGGTGTGCTGCTGATCGAGGACGGGCAGGCGATTGGTGCCTGCGAACTCGTTCCACAGGCAATAAACACTTCCGAGAAGGAAACTGCGCCGGGGAATAGTTGCTGGCAAATCCGGCAATTTAGCCTGGAAAAGCGGGCAGAGTACGCTTCGCTGTTTGTTTTTCTTTTGAAAGCTACTCTCGATGAGGTCTGGCGTGCGGGCGGCACGTGCCTGCAGGTTTCGCCTTTGGATGATATCAGCCAGCCCCGTCCGGCCTTACCCGCGCGCTACGATGCCGCGGATATCGGCTATGCCAGTTTTTATGCCCGTGCCGGTTTTAAGCGCCTTGAGCCAGTTCCCGGAAGCCACTGGGGCATCCAGCAGCAGTAGCCACTTGGCAGCCCTGCCTGCCGCTTCTGGCCAGGCTGGGGTATAAATTTGATATCCGTCCAAGAATCAGAAAGGACTTCCATGTACACCATCTCTCTCACCCCCGATATGCAAGCCAGCGCGCTCGTGTTGGGCTGCATGCGCCTCACGAGGCTCACAGGTTCTGAGCTGGACCTGCACCTCAAGACTGCCCTCGAACTGGGCATCAATTTTTTTGACCATGCTGATATTTACGGCGGCAATGGCACTTGCGAGCGCCATTTTGGCCAGTGGTTGCAAGCTAATCCGAGCTTGCGCTCCCAAATGCTGATTCAATCGAAGTGCGGTATTGTCCAAAATGAAGCCCGCCAAAACGTCGCTTTTGACTTCTCTTACGGGCACATCCTCAAGTCTGTTGAGAATTCCCTGCAAAACCTGGGGATCGAACAGCTTGACGTGCTGCTCCTGCATCGCCCGGATGCCCTTTTTGAACCAGAAGAGGTGGCGGCGGCATTTGATGAACTCTTCGCCAGCGGCAAAGTGCGCGCTTTTGGCGTGAGCAATATGCACTCCCGTCAGATCGAGCTCTTGCAGAGCGCCACCAGCCACAAATTGGCAGCCAACCAGCTGCAATTTGGTCCTGCCCACACAGGCATGATCGACCATGCCATCCGTATGAACACGACTCTGCCTTTAGCGGAGGATCTTGATTCGGCCACGCTGGACTACTGCCGGCTGCACGGCATGACCATCCAAGCCTGGTCGCCGTTCCAGTCCGGGTTCATCGCAGGGACCTACATGGACAACCCCGATTATCCTGAGCTCAACGCTGCCCTGGAAGAAGTCGGGCGCAAGTATGGGATCACCAAAAATGGGGCAGTGGCAGCCTGGATTGCGCGTCATCCGGCAAAGATGCAAATAATCGCCGGCACGATGAACACCCAGCGTCTGCGCGAGATTGCTGCCGGGATGGACATCCCGCTCACCCGTGAGGATTGGTATCGCATCTATGCCAGCGAAGGGCGCGATCTGCCATAGCCTGCCGCTTGCAGTTGCCTTGTTCCTGCGTAGTTGAGGATTCCTGAGATTGTTATATGGGCAGAAGTGTTAACTGGAGCATAAAAACAACGTGGAATAAGAAAGTCAAGCGATATAGATAGCGGGAATAGGCAAATAATGGTGCCTGTCAATTTAATAGGAGAGGATATTGTGATCACCGCAAAAGAATATCAAAGCATGCTGGAGGGCAATCTGGAGCTCATCAAAGCGCAGACCGAAGGCGTGAGCGATTCTGAAATGCTCATCCAGCCCCCCAATGGCGGCAACTGCATGTTGTGGACTTTAGGGCATCTGACCGAGAGCCTGATCACGATCCTGCATTTCCTGGACGGAGAGAAACCGGAGGGTTTGGCGGATCTGAGCCGATTTAAGAGGGGATCAGAGCCAATTCTTGGCCCAGAACCGGGTCTGATGACAGCCTCGGAACTGATGGTAGCGTATGAGAAGTTACAGCAGGCAGTTCTGGATAAGCTTGCGCCAATGACCGATGCGGACTTTGACGAAGAGGTTCCGGGGTTTGGTCAACCCGCAAGGCGCGGCTACATGCTGTTTTTCATGGAGTTCCACCATGCCTATCACATCGGGCAGCTGGAATTGCTGCGCAACCTGGCAGGGCATACCGAGAAATTGATTTAAGCAGCGAGGGGAGTGTTTGTGAAGCGAGTAAGGGATCATTACATGTTCGCTTATCCAGAAGAGAACTCTGAGCGATTTGTGAACGCATTTATCCCTGTGCTTCGTGCTGATCTTACCCCGTGCGATGATTTGTATCCCCATTACACGTTGAAAACCTTGTTAAATCCCGCCGAAAGAGCAATCACAGGTATCTTTTGCGAGTTTAGGGAGTTAGATTATTAGTCTGGAATTAACATAATAAAATTCAAGCGGAGGTAGATATGATAAAAATTGTAACTGACAGCGCGAGTGATATTCCTCAGGATCTTGTCCGCGAATACGGCATCATTGTTGTGCCAACGCAAATCATCTGGGGTGACGAGCAGTACATTGATGGGGTGGACATGACCGCAGAAGAGCTTTATGCGCGTTTACCGCAGGACCCGGTCGCACCGACCTCCTCCCAGCCGACTGTACTTCAATTTCTGGCTGCCTTTGACCAGGCTGTCGCGGAAGGGGCTGATCAGATCGTATCCATATCTGTTGGAGCCGATTTTAGCGGCACTTTCCAGGCGGCTAAGCTTGCGGCAGAAAACTACAGAGTGCCAATCTCACTCGTGGATTCCCGCGCCGTGTCTCTTGGAAAAGGATGGCAGGTTTTGGCGGCTGCCCGAGCCGCACAATCGGGTGAAACGCTGCGCCAGGTTCTGGGAATCATTGAAAAAGTACGGCAACATGTCCATTTGATTGTTGGGATGGATACCCTCACTTATGTCGCCCGCAGTGGCAGACTGGGCGCCGCGTTTAAATGGATATCCAACCTGATCACGGTACGCCCAATTGTGTCGGTTAATGCAGAAATTTGCAAAATAGAGCCGGTTACCGTCGTTCGCACGCGGAAAGCTATGATTGAGAAGGTTTATCAAAACTTTAAACAGCGTATGAAGGGCAAAACAAAGCTGCATATGGCAGTAATTCATGGAAGCGCGCTTGACGAAGCCAAGAAGCTGGCCGATCGACTGAGTGAGGAACTTAAGCCAGTGGAGTTATTCATAACCAGCACGGGACCTGTGCTTGGGATCCATACCGGTCCGAGTACAATTGCCATTTTCGGTTATTTTGAATGAAAATTGGCGACTAGCAAGGCTAAGTAGATTTTCCTAAAAATTGTTCAGGGTCGTCTCGAGCTTATAAGACTAAGGCAAGCGCCTCTTTATCCGCGATCACCATCACATTGGGGTGCAACTGCAGGATCGAAGCCGGCAACTGCGGGTCAACAGGACCGTTGATCATCTGCGCGATAGCTTCAGTTTTCTTTGTTCCGCTTGCTAAAAGCAGGATCCGTTTCGCGCTCAAAATCGATCGCATACCCATGGTGATTGCCTGCCGCGGCATTTCAGACACGCTCTCAAAGAAGCGCGCATTGGCTTTGATGGTTTCTTCATTCAGATCCACCAGGTGGGTTTGCGCAAAAAAGAAAGTGTGGGGCTCGTTGAAGGCTATATGACCGTTATCACCGATTCCCAGTAATTGGATGTCGGTCCCGCCGAGCGAGGCAACCATGCTGTCGTAATCCGCGCAAGTCTGGTCAACGTCCAGGGTGAGACCGTCGGGAACGTGGGTATTTTCGGGGGAGATATTTATGTGCTTAAAGAGGTTCTGGCACATAAAGTAGTGGTAGCTTTGCTCATGCTCCGGGCTTAATCCGTAGTATTCATCCAGGTTGATAGCGATAACCTTCGAAAAATCCAGTTCCTCATCCCTATGGAAACGGATCAACTCCTTGTAGGTGCCAATGGGGGTTGAGCCTGTGGCAAGCCCCAACACACATTCCGGTTTGAGCTGCACCTGGGCAGCGAGGATGCGGGCAGCCTTACGGCTCATATCGGCATAGTCAACACAAGAAATTATCTGCATGGCACACTCCAAAAATGCTTATAGATACAAGTATTATATACCGATCCGGACTGAAACGTCCCACTTGGCTTTAAGCACGGGTATAATTATTTGAATTGCATAGAAAGAGGAGTTTATGAGCGACAAACTGACCTGGATTGACGAAGAACTGAACAATTTGAAAGAGACTGGCTTCTACAACACGATCCGCACAATGGATTCACCACAAGGACCCTCTGTGATTGTGGATGGCAAAAGAGTACTCAATTTTTGCGCCAACAACTATCTCGGATTGGCCAATCACCCCCGCGTAGTTGAAGCCGCAATCGATGCAATGAAGCAATATGGCATTGGCCCAGGAGCAGTGCGCTCGATTGCCGGAACCATGAGCCTGCACGTTGAACTTGAACGGCGCATGGCTGCGTTCAAGCGGGTTGAGGCCGCGATTACATTCCAATCGGGGTTCACTGCTAACGGCGCAACCATCCCCGCTTTGGTTGGAAAGGAAGACGCGATCTTTTCTGACGAACTCAATCATGCCTCGATCATTGATGGCTCCAGGCTTTCGGGGGCAAAGATCCATCGCTTCAAGCACGCCGATCCGGCCGACCTGGATCGGGTGATCCAGGAAGCCCAGGGCACATACCGGCGCGGCTTGATGATCACTGATGGCGTATTTTCCATGGATGGCGATTTCGCTCCTCTTGATAAGTTGGTAGAAGTTTCGGACAAATACGGCCTCATGACCATGGTTGATGACGCCCATGGCGAGGGCGTTATGGGCGAGGGTGGACGCGGTATCGTCGATCACTTCAAGTTGCACGGCAAAATTGATATCGAATTAGGCACTTTCAGCAAGGCCTTTGGCGTTGTTGGCGGGGTAGTGGCGGGTAACGCGAGAATCATCGAATGGCTGCGCCAGCGCGGGCGTCCATTCCTCTTCTCTTCCGCGGTAACCGTGCCAGACATAGCCGCCTGCATTGCCGCGGTGGATCTGCTGGAGGAATCCACGGAACTCGTAGACCGCTTGTGGGCAAATGCCCGCTTCTTCCAGGCTGAAATGCGAAAACTGGGCTTTGACACTGGTCTAACCCAGACCCCAATCACGCCTGTTATGCTGGGTGATGTGCAGCTGGCGCGGGAATTCAGCCGACAGCTTTTTGAGGAAGGCATTTTTGCCATGGCTCTTGGCTTCCCGACCGTACCAGTGGGCAAAGCGCGCATCCGTGTGATGATTTCCGCCGCCCACAGCCAGGACGACCTCGAACAAGCACTCGATGCCTTCAATCGGGTGGGCAAACGTCTCGGCAAAGGCGAATAAAAACCACCGGGTTTTTAGTACCTGAAGAAAAAGCCAAACCCCTCTTCGCAGTTCGAATGGAGAGGGGTTTTCTTTTTTTGCTATATCGTCGTAATGGATAATAGATGGTAATAGTCTGACCAATTAATCAATTGATCAGGGCTTTTATTGAAGTTATCTCAAACTGGAACACCTTACCCATCGACGAACAACTTCCGCAGTGCTTCCAATGCGGTCAGAATCTCGTTACGCTCCCCTTGCATGGCCAGGTTCTCACCGCTGACATACGAACCAATCGATTCGAGCGTGTCTTGCTCGTAGGCAACGACGTTATTCAGAATGGAAGCTGTTTTAAAACCTCGTAAACTGCCAATTGTGAACAAAGCGGCTGTTTCCATATCTGCGCCAAGCACACCCTGCCGCGACCAGTAAGCATCGATTTCGGCTTCCTGATCGGTGTAGAAACTGTCATGGCTGCGCGCAATCCCAACGTGGTGGGCAAAGCCCTGCTCTTTGGCGGCCTCGATACAAGCAAACATCAGTTCTGCGTCGGGAACCGCGGGGAAAATTGCCTGGCTGTAGGTTTTTGACGCGCCGTCGTCTTTGACAGCGCCATTGACAATGATAAGATCGCCCAATTTCACCTTGGGTTGCAAGGCACCGCAGCTGCCAATCCGGATCATAGCCCTGACGCCGATGTTGTGCAGCTCTTCCGCGGCGATTCCAGCCGAAGCCCCACCAATACCGGTGGAGACTGCCAGCACAGGCAGACCCTTATAGGTGCCGCGCAGACTGCGAAACTCACGATTGTAAGCCAGTTCGCTTACGTCGCTCAAGAGAGGGGCAACACGATCGAGCCGTGCCGGGTCGCCGGGCAATAAGGCGTATTGGGCTTGAACAGTTTCATCGAGTTGAATATGGGGTTGCAGCATAGGTACTCTTTTCTGATTTGGTGTGCATCTACCAGTATAATTGTCTCAATCGCGAAAATCAATCAAAAGGAATGCTTATGCCTATTCTGAATTTTGGCTCCCTCAATATTGATCATGTCTACCGCGTAGACAATTTCGTTCAACCCGGTGAAACCAAGCACACCAAATCTTACACAGTCAACAGCGGCGGTAAGGGTCTCAACCAATCTATTGGGGCTGCGAGGGCTGGAGGCCAGGTGTTTCATGCAGGTATTGCTGGCAGAGATGGCGGGTTTTTGGTAGAGATGCTGCAGGCAGCCGGAGTGGACACTTCTTTGTTGCTGCACTCCGATGAAGTCAGCGGGCATGCCATCATCCAGGTGGCGGATTCCGGACAGAACTGTATCGTGCTGTATGGCGGAACCAACCAAATGCTTACTGAAGACTATGTAGACCGCACGCTGGACGACTTCGGCAATGAAGGCCTGGTGCTGCTGCAAAACGAAACCAACCTGGTGGGTGAGATCATCGAAAAAGCTGCCAGGAGGGGCTTGAAAGTGGCGCTGAACGCCGCCCCGTACTCCGAAAATGTAAATAATTTCCCTATCAACCTGCTTGACTGGCTGATCGTCAACGAAGTTGAAGGCGCCGGGATTCTTGGCGGGGATACGGAAGAAGGCTTGCTGCAACAGCTGGCTGAGCGCTATCCCCAGACTGGCATTCTTCTCACGCTTGGGTCTCGTGGCGCGCAGTGTTTTCGGGATGGTCATTACGCCAGCATCAACAGCTGCAAGGTGCAGGCGGTTGATACTACGGCTGCTGGGGATACCTTCAGCGGCTATTTCCTTTCCGGTGTGCTGGAAGGGCTAAGCCTGGCTGAGACACTGCGCCTGGCGACTGTGGCTTCAGCCTTGTGCGTCCAGCGACCAGGAGCGGCAAATTCCATTCCCACCCGGGCTGAAGTGGCGCAGGTGCTAAAAGAAGGCACACTGCAGGTTCCCGAGGTGATTGAATGGTAAAAGTGCTTTATATCGACTGTTGTATCCGGCGAGACCAATCCCGAACCCGCATCCTCACTGAAGCCGTTCTGGAAGCTCTCCAAGCCAAAGAAGCTTACCAGGTGGAAAGATTATGCCTGATGGATGAGCCATTAATGCCATTGAGCGAAGGGTTCTTTGCCCAACGTGAAAGCTTGCTGGCCGAACACGACTACCTACATCCCCGATTTCGCTATGCCCATCAGTTTAGCCAGGCAAACCGGGTGATTGTGGCAGCCCCGTTTTGGGATCTGGGGTTTCCATCTTTGTTGAAGCTTTACATCGAGAACATCAGTGTGGACGGAATTACCTTCGGCGTGGACGAGCGCGGCACTCATGGCTTGTGCAAGGCGGAAAGACTGTTATTTCTGACTACCCGTGGTGGGGACTATCGTAATTCGAAGCTTGAGATGGGTGCACGATATTTGGGGGCATTGTGCGAATTTTGGGGCATCCCGCGTTTTGATGTTGTTGCTGCTGATGGGCTTGATTTAGGGCGGGAAGAAGTTAAGACGATTCTCGACTGCGCTATCGAAGAGGCGCTCACATTGGTGGGAAATTTCTAAAGAAGGCAAGGATGGAGCATAGACTATGGGAAAAATGATCATTAGAAATTGCGAGGTGATGACCTTTGAGGGACAAGTGCCGCGCTTTCTCTCTGCCCAGGATATCCTGATAGAGGGCAACCAGATCACCGCCATACAACCCACATCCCCCCTGGCACAATCGGATTATCAGATCGTTGACGCGGCAGGCATGCTGGCTGTGCCAGGCATGGTCAACACCCACGCGCACGTGCCGATGGTACTCTTTCGCAATGCCGGCCCAGACGTGAACGAGAACGACTGGTTTAATAAAGTTATCTTTCCGCTTGAAGCGAACCTGACGCCTGAAGATGTCTATTGGGGTGCCATGTTGGGGCTGGCTGAGATGATTGAAGCAGGCATTACCTGTGTTGCGGATCATTACTTTGAAATGGATATGGTCGCGCAAGCTGTGGAAGCCGCGGGCACGCGCGCCAACCTGGGCTGGGCGGTATTTGGGCACCAGGGTTACGATCAGTTGGAAGAAACGATCCGTTTCGTGGAACGCTGGCAGGGCAAAGCCGATGGTCGCATCACCACCTGGCTTGCACCGCATTCGCCCTATCTCTGCGATCCTGACTTTCTGACACGCTGCGCCGAAGAAGCAGCCCGATTGGGGGTTGGCAACCACATTCATGTGGCGGAGACTTCCGGACAAATTGCCTTATCCCTTGAACGTTACGGCAAAACACCTGTGCAAATGTTGGCGGACGTTGGTTTGTTGGATCAGCCCGCCATCCTGGCGCATTGTCTCTATCCCTCTGACGAGGATCTCGACCTGCTCGTTGGTAAAAAGGCAGGCATAGCCCAGGCGCCAAAAACTTACCTGGCGATGGCAATGGGCTTGGCAGACCTGCCAAAATATCTGGAGAAAGGTATCGCGGTAGGCTTGGCAACGGATGGTGTGGTCAGCAGCAGCACGCTCGATCTGTTTGAACAAATGCGTCTGACTGCCCTCTCTCAGAAGAACAAGGCTATGGACGCCGAAGTCATGGCAGTTGATACCGTCCTGGACCTGGCTTTTCAGGGTGGAGCAAGAGTCTTGCAGCAACCCCGCTTAGGAAATTTGAAGGTTGGCAACCTGGCGGACGTGGTGCTGCTGCGGCAAAATCGACCGGCAACACAGCCGGTGATCAATAAGGCCGCCAACCTGGTCTATTCACTTGACGCCCGGGATGTTGACACAGTGATTTGTGATGGTGAACTTGTTTACCAGGGAGGAAAGCACCTGACATTGGATTTGGGCGAGATCCTGCGCGAAGTGAACGCCCGCCTGCCACGCCTGTTGAAAACGGACCTGTCCAGGAAAATCGCTGATTACCCGGGTAACTGATAGCTGATTGCTCATAACTCATAGCTGATAGTGAAACCCAGTTCTTTCATGGTCTCCTGAGTGCGAAGCCTGCCCTCTGGGTACCATGAAAGGCATTTGACCTTTTGGTCTCCATCCTTCGTTCTTCTGATAATTGGAGACCTGCGGTCAAGACCC
>DIWN01000098.1:41893-85603 GCA_002423495.1 Anaerolineaceae bacterium UBA6105
GGTCTGGAGACCGGCGAGAACAGAGTCCTCAGCGAAGGTAGGTTTCCGACGTCAGGTTGAACTGCGCAACCTGACCTACGACTAATCAGCACCTGCATAGATGATTGGCGGAGTGCGCAAAATAAGCGCATTCCGCCCTACAAAGGCAACGGATGTGGGAAGAGCAAGCCCATCCCGTACGAGTTGTTTTATTAAATCCGCCTGTAGGTCGGAGTGAGCCCGCCTCGTGATCTTGAAATTTCTTGAAGCTTTTGCGGGCTCACTCCGACACAATTACTTGGCCAGCAGGTCAAACAGCAACTCCAGCACCCCGTCCTCATCCACTCCCAGGGGGATGGTGGTGGAGGGGCGCTCAACAACGACTGCGACCGATTCCTCGCCAATACCCTTACCCGCCTGTGTGCTCCTGAAAACATGGTGGTGTTTATCGGCAATGGTTTTGCCCAGGCAAAGACCTTCCGTCACCACGTACACAGGCATCTCTTCACACCTGAAAAGCTCTGGTGCCAACAGATACGCAATCACCGCAGGGTCATGGGTGTGGATGGCACCCTTCATACCATATATCTGTTCGTGAAAGTCCTGGTAACATGGCTGAATTTTTTCGAGAAGCCCCACCGCAGGGTTGCCAGCCGCATACAATTTTTCAAAATATTCTGGACGCATTACGATTTTGGTGGTGACGTCCAGACCAACCATGGTAACTTTCCAGGGAGCTGCAAAAACAACCTCAGCGGCATGTGGATCGTGATAGATGTTGGCTTCAGCCACGGCAGAGATGTTGCCCAGCGCGAAGGCGCAGCCGCCCATCAGCACCACTTCCTTTACCAAGGGGGCTATGCGAGGCTCCAGGCGATAAGCCATAGCGATATTAGTCAATGGGCCAATTGGAGCAAGGATTACCTCATGGGGGTTTGCCATAACGGTATCAATAATAAACTGAGCGGCATGCCGCGGATCGAGCTTTCCATGCGGCAAGGGCAGGTTGGTGTTACCAAAACCATCTTTGCCGTGCACGCCAGCCGAAAAAGAATTAATATCGTGTACAAGCGGCTGACCGCAACCTTGAGCTACCGGGATATGGTCATTTCCTTCCAGCTCCACCAAGCGCAAGGCATTTAAGGAGCAAAGTCCCACTTCTGTGTTACCAAACACAGTGGTCAAGCCCAGCACTTCCAGGTCTGGGGAATGCAGAGCCGCTAAGATTGCCATTGCGTCGTCAATTCCAGGGTCGGTATCGATAATGATTTTTTGAGCCATCAATCACCTTTCTCTCTATATTCAACGCAGGTCCTCAAGGGGGGACCTGCTGGAATCTAAACTGGTAATTTGAAGAAATTTTAATACTTACTCATCAACTCGAGCACCTTCGTTACAAAGGCCCCGCGGTCGAGATCCATGGCTACAAAACCATTTTTCTGCCATTTCGCATCGCTAAACAGGTCTGTTACTGTTTTCCCTTGGGTAATTGAGCCCTTGGTTTCCACGCGAATACCTGCTGGATAGGCTTTGAAAATTGAGTCATCCGCGGCATAGAGCACTGCAGCGGGATCGTGCATGTTAATGCCACTGATATCCAGCCGGCGCATAAACGCCACGATATCTTGCACAACATCACGGAAAAAAACGGCTTGTTTGCTACCCATCGCCGCGACCTGGTCAAGCTCATCAGGGGTCATGAGCGCTTTCATGGTCATATCCAAACCGCACATGTGCACAGGCACACCGGCGCAAAAGACCATATCGGCCGCCTCAGGGTCAGCATAAATATTGAACTCGGCCGCCGGAGTAGCATTGCCAGCGAAGCTTGAACCACCCATGATAACGATACGTTTGACCAGCTGGGGAAGGTCAGGGTATTTGAGGAAGGCCATAGCGAGATTAGTGAGCGGACCGATGGCAATGATCTCCAACTCGCCTTGCTGTTCCAGCGCATATTGGTGGATGGCGTCCCAGGCGTTCACGCCCTCAACTTCTCTTTTGGTGTGGGGGAGGTCAAAGCCGGCCATGCCATTGGAACCATGCACTTCGGCAGCTTCCACACGCTTGCGGAAGATCGGTCCGGCTGCCCCACGATAGACGGGCAGGTCCCAATCCAAAAATTCGAGCAGTCCCAGGGCGTTATAAGTCGTGTGCTCCAAGGAGACATTGCCCGCCACACTGGTGATTGCAAGGACCTTCAATTGAGGCAGTTGCTTTGCCAGCAGAAAGGCGATGGCATCATCCACGCCCGGGTCACAGTCCAGGATTACAGGAATGGGGCTCATTCTGACTCCTTTCCATACCAGGCAGCCGCTTCAGCCAGAAGGTCGATAAAAGCTTCACGGTCAATGTCTACCAGGGCGTGCGTGTTGGGTGGTTGTTGCCTGAAGCCATAATGATCCGCCACAGTTGCTCCCCGGCAGAAGTCACCGGAAGTCTCGATCTGCACATAATAATCCTCAACAATCAGGATTTCAGGTTTGATTAACGCTGCCACCGCCACTGCGTCGTGCAATGGCGCGCCGGCATAGCCGAGGCCACGGTGGAAGTTGTAGAAAAAGTCCAGCCATTCCGCGACCACAACCGCGACCGGATTACCTAAAGCGCGGATGCGTTCAAAGTCTTCAGGGAAGACCAGAGCTTTGAGCGTTACGTCCAGCCCAGCCATAGTGATCGGCAAGCCTGATTTAAAAACCACATCGGCTGCTTCAGGGTCAACCAATATATTGAATTCAGCTGCCGGGGTCCAGTTCCCAAAAGCCAGACCGCCACCCATAATAGAAATGTGAGCGATTCTGGGCTTTAACTCAGGGTGCAGGATCAGGAGCGCGCCAACATTCGTAAGTGGACCGGTGGCAACGATGGTGACAGGTTGACTTGAGGTGGAGATGGTCTTTGCCATCAACTCCACCGCGCTAAGTGGCTCAGCTTCTATTTCTGGATCTGGCAGCGCTGGACCGTCCAAACCGGTTTCTCCGTGGACGTTTCCCGCGTGGATAGGCTCCCCATGCAAGGGCTCTTCTGTGCCCATGGCAAAGGGAGCATCAATGCCCAGCAGGGTCATCACTCTGCGGGCATTATAGCTGGTCTTCTCTATGCTTTGGTTGCCACTGACAGAGGTGCAGGCTAAGATTTCCAACTTGTCGCTGGCTTTGGCAAGCATCCAGGCAATTGCGTCATCATGACCGGGATCTCCGTCGAGAATAATGGGGATTTTTGAGGTCATTCGGCGCCTTCCGTCACAGCGTGGCGTTTCTTAAGTTTGTTCTTAATACTGATGGCATAAAGCACCAAGCCGATAATAGTTACAAGATAAGGAATCACCGATACCAGGTAGCTGGAAACACCTTGCATGCCTGAAACTTTGGTGCGCAGTGCCTGCGCCAGCCCAAATAAGAGCGAAGAAAGCATCGTGCCAACCGGCTCTCCGCGCCCCATGGCTGTGGCTGCCAGGGCAATAAAACCGCGCCCGGCCACCATGCCTGAGTTCCAACCCTGGGAGTAATACATGGACATAAACGCGCCACCCAAACCTGCCATCGCTCCAGAGAGACCAATGGCAATGTATTGGATTTTCTGCACAGAAACTCCAATCGAGGTGGCCGCGTTGGGGTTTTCACCCACTGCGCGAATATTCAATCCCAGCGGGGTCTTATACAAGACCACCCAAATCAGCCAGACAAGCAGAAATGCCAGGTAGGTCAAGACCGAGTGTCCAGACAAAACCTGCCCCAGGTAGGGTATGGACTGAATCAAGGGGATGTCCACGGTGGGAATGAGCAGCTCTCGCGTGACCAGGGCGCCTGTGTTTCCTCTCATACCGGTAAACATGTCCAGCAGGAAGATGGTACCGCCCGCGCCTAACATATTTACCGCAATACCGCCCAGGATGATGTCGGTTTTCAATTCAAAAGCAAAGAAACCAATCAGCAGGGCTAAGAGAACCCCGATAACCAAGGCTCCGATCACGCCAACTAACCAGGATTGCGTCCAATAGCCAAAAAGAACGCCGAAGAGAGCCGATATCATCATGATACCTTCGAGACCAATGTTAACCACGCCCGCTTTTTCCGCAATGACTGCACCCAGAGCTGCAAAAAGAATCGGGGCAGTGATGCGAATTACACTGTAGAGGAAATCGGAATTGAAAATTGATAAAAGCAGATCCCCGATCATGAGTTGATCCCTCCCTGGCTTGCTGCAGTTTCCTGCAGTGCCAAATCACGCTGGGCATTGCGAACCACAATTCGCTGCCGGTATTTCGCCAGGAATTGCTCAGCCGCGAAGAACAGGAAAATGGCTGCCTGGATGATATCGATCATCTCAGAGGGTACGTCACTGTAGGTTGCCATCAAATTGCAGCCCTTATTCAGATAGGCAATAAAGAAGGCTGCGAATGGCACAAAGATTGGATTATTTTTCGCCAAAATTGCAATCGTGATGCCAAGCCAGCCGTACCCCGGAAGTTCACGCCACAAAAAGGTACTGAAGCGTCCAAGAACCTCAATACTGCCACCCATACCCGAGAGCATGCCGCCAATTACCTGGGAAAGAATGATCACCGTACCAACCTGCATGCCTGAATACTGCGCAAAGGACTGGTTGATACCGATCATGCGGATGGCATAACCCCACTTGGTGCGGTACATGAAAAGGGCAATGATGACCACAAAAATCAGCGCAACCACGAACCCCCAGGTCAGTTTGGTGCCATTGGAAATTATCTCAGGAATTCTGGCTGTTTCCAAGAAGGGGAAGGTTTGGGTGGCGCCCTTGCTGCGATCCGCGAAAACAAAATTGAGGAAATGCAGAATGACGAACATGACGACATAGTTCATCATTAGCGAGGTCACCATCTCACTTGCCCCCAGCTTCACCTTGAGAATAGCCGGAATAAGCATGATAAGCCCACCGGCAACCGCTCCTGCCAGGACACACACAACCTGGTGAAGCCCGGTATTCAGATCGAGGTAGATACCGAGCAAGGCGCCGACAAAGCCGCCCAGCATAATGGCTCCCTCACCACCAAGGTTAAACTGGTTAGCCGAGAACATGACGCACACCGCCAGGCCAGAGAAAATGGTTGGGATCATGGCAGCTAAGATCGTCAGGAAACTGGTGGTATTAAAAACATTGCCAGTAGCCTTGAAGCTGACCACTGGTCCCACCAGCAAATATTTCAGTGCAGTTAATGGTTCATCAGAAGAGATAAAGATGAAAATCGCAGCAACTGCCAGTGCTAACGAAATGGCAGCCACTCCACGAAGCAAATTAAATACTATCAATCTTCTATCACTCATAGCTCACCTTCGCGATTTCTTCTTCAGTTTGGTGTTTCAAACCGAGCATATATTCGCCCATAGTAAGGTCATCCAATTGACTTGAGTCCTCGAAATATCCCACGATCTTACCGCCATACATGACGATCAGGCTGTCGCTGAGTTCAATGACCTCGTTCAGATCAGCCGAGACTAACAGCACCGCTGTTCCACCGCGGCTAAGTTCAACGATCTCGTTTCGGATGAATTCAGTTGCGCCGACATCGATACCGCGCGTTGGCTGATCGGCGATCAGCAAAGTGGGCATACTTGAAAGCTCACGCGCGACCACGACCTTTTGGATATTTCCACCAGAAAGCATCTTGACCTGCTGTTTGGGCGACTTTGCCAGGATGCGATAATCAACGATTAAATTCTGACTTTCATGGTGAATTTCACGCATATTGAACAGCGGACCCTTGTTGAAGCGTTTGTTGCCAAAGCGATCTGAAATGACGTTCTCTTCGATACTGGCGATATCAGCAATACCGTAGGTCATGCGATCTTCCGGTACCAGGGAAACCCCACGGTTGCGGATTTTGTCTTGCGACAGGTTGACAATCGACTCCCCACAAACAGTTACCGTGCCAGCATCAGGTGTGTTGAGATTGAATAGCATTTCCACTAATTCCCGCTGCCCATTGCCTTCCACGCCGGCAATCCCCAATATCTCACCTTTGCGTACTGAGAATGACACCTTATCGAGCATCTTCTTATTCCAACGGTTCGTGTATTCCAAATCGCGGACTTTCAGCACAGTTTCCGTGGGTTGGGACTTGTCTTTCACAACTTTAAGTACCACATCGCGTCCGACCATTAATCGGGAGATCTCTTTTTCGCTGATGTCAGCCGTGTTATACACCCCCATCGACCTGCCACCACGCATGATCGTAAGCCTGTCAGTGATTTGTTTAATTTCCTTGAGTTTATGAGAAATAAATATAATGGTGAAGCCTTGCTCTTTCAGGGCAATCAGTTCTTTAAACAATTCTGAGGTTTCTTGCGTGGTCAGAACCGCGGTTGGTTCATCCAGGATGAGTATCTTCGCGCCACGAACCAGGGCTTTTAGAATTTCCACCTTTTGCTTCATCCCAACCGGAATATCTATCACTTTGGCGTTAGGATCAATACGCAGGTTGTATCGGGCTGCATTTTCCTCGGCGATTTGTACGGCTTTCTTAAAATCAATAAGAAAGCGGGATTTAGTGGTGGGTGCCATGCCCAAGACGATATTTTCTGCAACAGTCAGGCTGGGAACCAGCATAAAGTGCTGGTGAACCATGCCGATACCGAGAGAAATAGCTTTGTTGGGGGAAGTGATTGCCACCGATTGGCCATTGATAAGGATCTCTCCACTGGTGGGCTGTTCCAGGCCAAACAGGATCTTCATCAGCGTTGACTTGCCCGCGCCGTTTTCTCCCATGATGGCATGAATTTCGCCCCTTCTTAATAGGAAATCCACATCTTTGTTGGCAGCAATTCCATTGGGATATACCTTGCTGATCCCTCTCATCTGGACAACAAAATCTTCTTGTTCCACAATTTCTTTTTGTTCAACAATAACTTCTTGTTCCATAGGTAGGTATCCTTCTTGGAGCTTTTAAGACTCGAGGGGAGCCAAGTGATTAGCTCCCCTCGAATGAAGACTTAGAACATGACGCTCAAAGACAAGATTATGGTTGGAGAGAATCTCTCAGTGTCACTACTGTGTTGGTGGTGTCACCAATAGCGGTGGGGACAATAATCTTGCCAGCGACAATGTCATCCTGGGCTGCCAGGACGGCATCCTGGACGGCTTTCGGAGCTATTGCAGCAAAGTTTTTGTCAATCACGATACCCACGCCACCTTCAGGGATACCGAGGCGAACTTCCTGACCCCAATAGGTGCGGCCAGCGTCCCATTCGTCAAACAGCCAGACGATTGATTTGCCAACATTCTTCAGACCAGAGGTCAGAGTGATAGCAGCCTGATCAGCGGGGAGGGTCAGTTCCTGGTCAGAGTCGACGCCAATGAACCAGGCTTTGCCAGATTCGAGCGCGGCTTCAGCAGCGCCATTGCCAGAAAGACCAGCCACACCCCAAAGGATGTCAGCGTTCTTATCGCTGATCATGGAAAGTCCCATTTCCTTGGCGGTGGCGGTGTCAACATAGCTGTTGACGTAGCGGGTGTCCACTTTGATTTCGGGGTTGGCAGCTTGTGCGCCAAGCAGGAAACCGTACAGGAAGTCGTTGATGACAGGGCTGTCAATACCGCCCACAAAACCTACAACAGCTTCGGGGTTGATCTTGGCGACACCGGTTTCGGTGGTCATTTTGCCAGCGAATGTGCCGATCAGGTAACCCATGTCATTCTGCTTGTAGGTAATATTGACAACATTTTGGTTGACGCCAACATAAGTGTTGTCATCATAGATCAGGAATTTCTGATCAGGATAGGTGGTGGCGGCTTCTTTCAGGTAGTCAGGCATTTGGTAGGTACCGCAGATAACGAGATCGTACTCACCACTGCTGGCAACTTCGTTCAAAGTCTCGAGCCATTTCGGCTGATCCTGATCCGTGCCGCCCATTTCAATGGACTTGTAGGTGATGCGTCCAGCTGCTTCCAATTCCTTTAGACCGGATTCAGCGGCATCAAAGAACGACTTATCACCAAGGTTACCGTTCACCAGGTTGACCACGTTATAAACTTTTCCCGCTGGTTCTGCGGGTGCGGCTGGTGCTTGGGGTTCCGCTGGTGTTTGCCCGCAGCCCACCATAGACACGGCCATGATTGCAACGAGCACGAACATTAAGAACTTCTTCATTTTTTTCTCCTTCTTGGGGTGTTGTAGCAATAATTTTGCATGGAAAGATTCTATGCGCAGACGCTTAAACTGTCAATATCCTGGTGGGTCTCTTCACATTTGACCAGAAAGGCTAAAATATCCAGGAGCTTACTCGATTCGGCGCTCAATTTGTCCGGATCACCGCAGTCGCAGTCTTTGTTTGCGGAACAGCAATCTTTGTCGAAATCACGCATAAACGCGATTATTGTGGTAAAAAAGGTAATAATCAATGTTGTTAACAGTGAATATGTCGCACTATGTGCACATCAAAAAACTGGGCAGAAACATTCTAGTAAGACTTGCGCAAACAACCTGAGGGGTTGCTGGGCAGGACTAAATAAAAGAAGAGCCAATTCTTACTAAGCAGACAACTTAATAGACGAAAACAGGAGAGTTATGAGCATTCGTTACGCATTTTTGGTATTGGAAGAGCATCCCTACGGCAGGGATATGCTGCAAGCCCTGCTGGAAGCGGGATTTGTACCAGAAGTTGTCATCCAGGAAGTATCCAAAATTGGGGATGAAGAGCGCGAGAAATTCTTTGACCGCATGGCAGGATGCCCAATTGCACCGAGAGTCAACCAATTGATGGTTGGGAAAAACGTCCCGATCTATAGCGTGCCAAATCACAACGGGGATGCTTGCTTTAGTCTCCTGCAGAAATACCAACCGGAGTTGCTGGTGTTGGGGGGTACGCGCATCATCAAGGAACGGATCCTTACCATCCCGCCCAGGGGCACGCTCAACGCGCACCCGGGCTTGTTGCCCTGGTTGCGAGGATCTGCCTCAGTCGGTTGGGCACTTTACAAAAACATGCCAATTGGTGCCACTGTGCACTTCATCGACCCCGGTATTGACACCGGAGATATCGTTCATCGTGAGCAGCTGGCAGTGGTGCATGGCGACACCTACGAAAGTCTGAACGGCAAAGTTTCCAGGTTGGCTGCCGAATTGATGGTGCGAGCGGTCAGAGACGTGGTGGAAGGAAGGGTTGAGCGCATTCCACAGGACTCTTCTGAGGGCGAAACCTTCCGCGTTATCCCGGAGGATCTGCTGGAAATTGGCAAGCGCCACCTCGCGCAAGGCACTTACTCTCATTTTTCAGATTAATTGGAGCAGACAAACGGCATGGATACAACCCTCACTTACGCACAAAGCCTGGATAAAGCAGACGAACTGGCAAATTTCCGTTCGCAATTTTATAAGCCTGATGATGACATGATCTACATGGATGGCAATTCGCTTGGGCGTCTTCCAATTGAAACCATCCAAAACATGGAGCGTTTGGTTAAAGAGGAATGGGGAACCCGGTTGATCCGTTCCTGGGGCGAAAAATGGTTCACTTCTTCTACGAAAGTGGGCGACAAACTGGCTAAATTAATCGGCGCGTCGGATGGGGAGGTCGTGATCAGCGATTCCACGACGGTCAATTTGTTCAAACTTACCATGGCAGCGCTTGAGATGCGCCCAACACGCAAAAAAATTGTCACGGACGTCTTTAATTTTCCGACCGACCTTTATGTATTGCAGGGCTGCAACCACCTTAAGGGCGATGTTTACCAAATCGACCTGATCAACAGCCGTGATGGAATTTCAATCGACTGGCAGGATATAGAGGCCACCATTGGTGAAGGGACCGCCCTGGTGACGCTTTCTCACGTCGTCTTCAAGAGCGGCTTCATGTATGACGCCAAATCGCTTACGGACTACGCCCACAACAAGGGTGCCCTGGTTCTGTTGGACCTTTCCCACTCGGTGGGGTCAGTGCCAGTTGCGTTGAATGAGTGGGGCGTCGATTTTGCTGTTGGATGTACTTATAAATATCTGAACGGCGGTCCGGGGTCACCGGCGTTTTTGTACGTAAGGAAAGATTTGCAGGAATCGGCAATCTCACCAATTTGGGGATGGTTCGGAGATGGAAAGCCTTTCGCGTTTGACCTGGAATACACCCCCGCACCGGATATCCGCCGTTTTTTGTGCGGCACAAGCTCAGTGATGTCCATTGAAGCCATCGAAACAGGTGTTAATCTGCTGCTCGAAGCCGGAATAGACCGCTTACGCAAGAAATCCCTTGGATTGAGTAATTATATGATTGACCTGGTTGATCATGTGCTGTCGCCATACGGCTTCAAGGTGGGTACGCCCAGAGATCCGGTTTATCGGGGTTCCCATGTAAGCATCCAACATCCCGACGGCTACCGTATTAACCGCGCGCTGATTGAAGAGATGAATGTGATCCCGGATTTTCGGGAGCCCAACAATATCCGCCTGGGCTTAACCCCCTTATAC
The DNA here is from genome assembly GCA_002423495.1 of Anaerolineaceae bacterium UBA6105. GTDB lineage: Bacteria > Chloroflexota > Anaerolineae > Anaerolineales > Anaerolineaceae > Mesolinea. The sequence goes on from DIWN01000098.1 coordinate 52,308, forward strand.
ACTTCCTACGAAGACGTGTGGAAAACAGTGGAGAGGCTGCGTGTCATCATGCAGGAAGGCAAGCATGAAAGATATAGCAACGACCGCTCCAGTGTGACATAAAAAAGTTCTGCTTTTCCCTAAAAGGAGGCTAAAAGAAGAATTGAGAAGAATTTGGATTGCCATGTTTTTACAAAAAATAACAATGAAGAAAGAGGAGAAAAATGATTAAGAAATTTTTTGTCGTAGCTTTAGTGCTCATGATGGTTTTGAGCGCCTGTGCCGCCCCAGAAGCAAAAGCGGAAGTTCCGGAAGTTTGTGGAACCGACAGCTTTGGTTGCGCGGTCTTTAGCAAAGAAGACCCAATCAAAGTGGGTTATGCCGGCCCTCTGGCTGGTGACTATGCCGCTTATGGGCAGGACCAGGTGAATGCGATGCTGTTGGCAATCAAAGATGCCGGCGACATCCTGGGCTGGACGATTGAAATGGTTGCCGAAGATGACGGCGCCTCCGCCGAAGGCGGCGCGGCTGTTGCCAACAAGATGGTCTCTGATCCTCTGTTTGTGGCGATCGCAGGCCCTGCCTTCTCAGGCGACTCCGCGGCTGCTATTCCGATTTTCGAGAAAGCTGGCATCCCCATGATGTCTCCCTCGGCTACCAATCCTGAATTGACCGCCAAGGACTCGAAAGTTTTCAACCGCAATGCCTTCACTGATGTGGACCAGGCAGTGGCTGCTTCCGCCTATCTGTTTGACACAGCCGGCGTGCGCAAAATTGCCGTTCTGCACGATGGTGGCGACTACGGACAGGGCATTGCCAATGGCGTCAGCGCCAACTTTACAGCCGCAGGTGGCGAGGTTGTTGCCTTCGAGGCGATCACCGCCGGCGAGGCAGATTATTCAGCCGTCTTAGCTGCAGTGGCTTCAAATTCACCCGAGGCCATCTATTACGGCGGTTACAATGCCGAAGCTTCAGTTCTTGTGAACCAGATGAAACAAGCCGGCTTGGAAAATGTCATTTTCTTTGCTGGTGATGGCATCTATGGCACAGATTTCCTGACCAAAGCTGGTGAAAATGGTGAAGGCGCGCTCTGCACGACCATGGTTCCACCCGCTTCTGAAGCCAGGATAAAATTTGACGAGGCCTTTGTGGCAGCCTACGGCGTTGAGCCAGGCACGATTACTGCTTACACCTGGGGTTCATACGACGCGCTGGCAGTGCTGCTGCATGTCATCGAACAGGTCGCGATTGTCTCGGGCGACACACTCTACATTCCCAGGGGTGCCTTGGTGGACGCGGTTCGTAACGTCGAGGATTTCCAGGGTGTTGCAGGTACGATTTCCTGCCAGTCAAATGGTGAGTGCAACGCTTCCGGCCCAATCATCTACAATGTGAAAGATGGCGATTGGGTAGTCGTTGATTAATTTTTGATAGAAAACAAGGAAGAGATTCAATGAATCTCTTCCTTGGTCAATTTATCAGCCTTTGTTTGTGTTCTGCCCGAGGCAGAATTTTAGGAAATTGGCTGAAAAAGGAAATGCATGCATGAAAAAGCTCAATAAAAAAGCCTTGCGCGTTTTACTTGTAATAGGAAAATACGCCCGCTGGACGGTGGGCATTGCTTTGGCACTGTTCTTGACGTGGCGTATTTACCAGGTTCTCTTTGTGCAGCAGGCTTTTACCGCAGATACATGGCTCAGATTTGCGCTTTCCGGTTTGATTTTGGGTGGGATGTATGCCTTGATTGCGATTGGCTACACCCTGGTTTATGGCATTATGTTTATGATTAATTTTGCTCATGGCGAAGTCATGATGATTGGCGCTTTTTGTTGTTACTTCGTTTTTGAGGCATTAAGATTTATCCCCGCGCCTATCGCAGGCAATCCGGACCTTGTGTTTCTGAACGCTTATCCCATCCTTTCCATTTTGATTGCTTTCCTGGTGGGTATGACCGTCTCTGGCTTTTCTGGCTATTTCCTTGAAAAAATTGCTTACCGACCTCTCAGGCATGCCCCGCGGTTGATCCTGCTGATCACAGCCATTGGCGCTTCGATCTTTTTGCAGAATGCCGCCATGCTCCTGTTTGGTCCTCAGCGAAAAAATATTGTCAATCCCGACATCCTGACCCGAACTGCCGGCTGGACCATCCAGGTGGCAGGTAAGCCAGTCCTCATTTCTTACACCGGGGCGTTTTCGCTGATACTTTCTGCCTTGCTCATGATCGGTCTTTATTTCCTGGTGCAAAAAACCAAACTGGGAAGGTCGATGCGCGCAGTCGCGCAGGACCAGGACAGCGCCGCTCTGATGGGCGTGGATGTCAACAAGGTGGTCAGCCAGACCTTCATCATCAGCGGCATCCTGGCCGGCGCTTCAGGCGTCATGTGGGGTATCCACATGGGTTTGGTCAACCACATCACAGGTTCCCTGCCCGGCATTAAGGCTTTTACGGCTGCAGTTTTGGGGGGCGTGGGGAATATTCCGGGGGCGATGTTGGGGGGAATCACCCTGGGGGTGATTGAATCGATGGGTCCGGCTTTGTTTGGCATCGATTTCCAACTTAAAGATGTGATCGCGTTTCTGACCCTCATCATTGTTCTGATCATCCGTCCGTCAGGGATCCTGGGCGAAAAACTGACAGAGGAGAAGCTATGAAAAAAGCAAATCTTGTTTCTGGATTTCGCTCTGGCCTGGTTTTTGGGATCGTCCTGGTCTTCCTGTTTTTGATTGGCTTTCTTGAGACTGGAGCGGGTCTGCTTTCAAAGTTTTTTGGCGATCCGGTGCCAACAAACACCCTGCCCAAGCTTGGATATGTGATTTTATTCCTGGCTTTGATGGCAATCTGGTCTGGTTCCGGCAGTTCAAAAAAGATCAATCCTGACCGTTTTTCTGAATTGGTTTTGCCAGTTCTGGTAAATGGTGGGGTGTTGGGATTGATGACTGCATTAATGGCGTTGATTTTTGGCAATTACGTCAAAGCGGGCGTGGATGTGCGGAATTACCTTGTGGCAGTGTCGCCCGCGTCGATCAAAATGCTTATGCTCAACCTGACAGAGCCTGTCCAGGCTGCGCTGGCGCTGTTTGCCTTGATGACTGTTGCCACATTTCTGGGCGCTTTATTGCATTTTGTGTGGAACCGGCATCTTTCTGAAAAAGTGAAAAGGACCGTTTCCAGCAAAATAGAATCCGTCGGGCAAAGCAAGATGATGAGTCTCACGAGCCATCCTGCCGCGCGCTATATTGCTTTGGCTGGGGCCTTGGCCTTATTCTTTTTCCTGCCCAGGATGTGGGGATCCTACTGGAATTACGTGCTTGGCACTGTGGGAATTTACATCCTTTTGGGAATTGGCTTGAATCTGATCACCGGCTGGACAGGTCAACTGGTGATTGGCTATGTGTCTTTCTTCGGCATCGGCGCTTACACTTTTTCTTTGCTGACCGCACCTGAACCGCATGCCATCATGATGAATTTTTGGCTGGCGCTTCTGATCGCCGTGGCAGTCTCCGCCTTGGTGGGCTTTTTGATTGGTCTGCCAATCCTGAACTTGCGGGGAGATTACCTGGCTATCGTGACATTGGGATTTGCTGAAATCGTGCGTATCTTACTTAAAAGCGACCTGTTGACCTCATTCACTGGCGGACCGCGGGGCATCCGGGACATTGGAGGTCCAACGCTTTTCGGCGCGGATTTTAGCAGTGACGTGAATTTCATCTACCTGATATTTGTCATGGTGATCCTGATTGCCTTTGTGGCCAACCGGCTGCAACGTTCCCGCACAGGCAGAGCCTGGGAAGCCATCCGCGAAGATCAGACGGTGGCAAAAGCCACAGGCATCAACACCTTCTCGTCAAAACTCCTGGCTCTAACGCTCAGCGCGGCTGTGGCTGGACTGGCTGGCGTGCTGTTTGCTTCACGCAATCAATTCACCGGTCCTGAAGACCACATCCTGTTAGTTTCGATTAATGTGATTTGTTTGATGATTGTTGGTGGAGTGGGCAATATTCCCGGCATCATCATCGGTGCGCTTGCGCTGAAAGGATTGCCGGAATTGTTGCGCGAAGTGAGCAACTTCCGAATGTTGACCTTTGGCGCTCTGCTGGTGATGATGATGTTGATCAGACCGGATGGATTCCTCCCCGCCAGGCGCCCGCGTATGAAAAGACCAATGGTCGAAGATCCGCAGGAGAAAGCTGAGGAGGGAGCCTAAAAATGACCTATTGTATCGAAACGATTGGTGTAAGCAAGATTTTTGGTGGTCTGACCGCCGTCAATGATGTCAGTTTCTGTGTTCCCGAAAACACGATTGCCAGCATCATCGGCCCCAACGGCGCGGGTAAGACCACCCTGTTCAACTGCATCTCCGGTTACTATTCCCCCGAAAAAGGGCAGATCAACTTTTACGACACTCCCATCCAGGGACTGCAAACCAACGTCATCGCCGGGTTGGGTATCGCCCGAACCTATCAGAACGTGCGTTTGTTTGGCAATCTGACCGCGATTGAAAACATTCTCATCGGTCACGAAACCCGCTTAAAAGCCAACTGGATGCAAGCTATCCTGCACACCCCCGGAGCGAAAAACGAAGAAGCTGAAGCATTGGCAAACAGCTTCAAGCTGCTTGATTATGTGGGCTTGCACGGCAGGGAAAATTTTCTGGCGCGAAATCTGCCTTATGGGGAACAGCGCAAACTCGAAATCGCCCGCGCCCTGGCAAGCAAGCCGCGCCTGCTCCTGCTGGATGAACCTACTGCCGGCATGAATCCATCTGAGTCAAAATCCCTGACAGATTTTATTCGCAGGCTGCGCGATGAACTCAACCTGACAATCCTCTTGATTGAACATGATATGAAAGTGGTGATGGAGATCTCAGACCAAATTTCAGTTTTGGACTACGGGATTAAAATCGCGGAAGGACTTCCTGGAGAAATTCAATCCAACCCGCAGGTTATCGAAGCCTATTTGGGCGCGGGCGGGGGTCAGTTGACCGAAAAATACCAGGAGAGAAAGAGAAAAGCGCATGCTCAAAGTTGAAAATCTGAACGTGTATTACGGCGTGATTCAGGCGCTGAAGGGCATCAGTTTCTATCTCAACCAGGGAGAGGTCGTTGCCCTGATCGGCGCGAATGGGGCCGGCAAATCCACTACGTTGAAGACCATTTCCGGAATTATGCGCCCGCGTGAAGGCAGTATCGCATTTAATGGTGAGGAAATTACTTCAAAACCAGCCCAGGATATTGTCAAACTTGGTATCGTGCACGTGCCGGAAGGAAGACGAATCTTTGCCCGCATGACAGTTCTGGAAAATTTGTATATGGGCGCTTTTACCATCAACGACAAGGCTCAAATCAACCAGGATATCCAGGAAATGTTTGAGCGCTTTCCGCGCCTTGCCGAGAGGAAGAACCAGCTCGGCGGCACGCTTTCTGGCGGAGAGCAGCAAATGCTTACCATTGCGCGAGGTTTGATGTCTCACCCCAAGCTGCTGCTCCTGGACGAGCCTTCCATGGGGCTTGCCCCACTTTTGGTGGACCAAATTTTTGAGATCATCCAGACCATCAACGAGCAGGGCACCAGTATTCTACTGGTTGAGCAGAATGCCCAGATGGCTCTGGCGGTTTCAAACCGGGCTTATGTGATTGAAACCGGCACCATCACTATTGAGGGCGATGGGGATGACCTTCTCAAGAATGATAGCATCGTCAGGGCTTATTTGGGCGCTTGAAACCTAAGCTCAGATCATCACCAGGAAAATTTAGATCTAATAAGCGAGTCAATAGACTCGCTTATTTTTTTTCTCAATCCAGCTATTCAAGGGCGATAGACTCTGTGAGAGCAACTGAAAAATAATTACGATTAGGTTGCGTTGTGTTAAGCTGTTTTCAGCATCTGTGTTTCAAGTTCGGCGTGTTATAATCCCCGAAGGTAATCATCTAATGTCCTCTTATTCCCGCGGAAAAGCCATTCTTCTAGCCCTGTTTGTGACCCTGCTTTGGTCCAGTTCCATCATCCTGATCAAAAAGTTTCTTGTGGATGTTCCCCCGTTGGCTTTTACCGGCATCCGCTACATGCTGGCTTTCCTTATCCTGCTGCCAGGTCTGCTCAAACGCAGAGCTGAAGTGAAGCAGCTGAGTTCTTTTGACTGGCGCTACCTGGTGATCCTGGGGCTGGTTTACTATACGATCACACAGGGCGGATCGTTTTTAGCCCTGGTGCACCTGGACGCGATCACAATGAGCCTGCTGCTGAGTTTCACCGGTCCATTGGTGGCGGTGTTGGGCTTATTATTCCTGAAGGAACCCGTCTCCCGTCTGCAGTGGAGCGGGATGGCGATCTTCCTTGCCGGTGTTCTGATCTACTTCCTGCCGGAAACAACAATTCCGAAGAGTGCGCTTGGAATGGGGCTGGCGCTGTTTACGATGATCGCTAATTCGGTTGCGGCAGTGATGGGACGGGGTGTGAACCGCTCTCAGCGCCTGGACCCGATGGTGGTGACGGGCATCAGCATGGGCATCGGCGCGGTGGTGCTGCTGGGGGGAGTTGTGATTTTTCAGGGCTTTCCGCCGCTGGACCTGGTGGATTGGCTGCTGTTGCTCTTGATCGCGGGTCTCAACACCGCTCTGGCTTTCTGGATTTGGAATCGCACCTTGCAGTCGCTGACGGCGATGGAATCGAGCATGATCAACAATTCCATGCTGATCCAGATTACGCTGCTGGCCTGGATTTTTCTGGGGGAGAGCGTTTCCCTGATTGGTCTAATCGGGTTAATTGTGGCGGTGGTTGGTTTGTTCCTGGTCAACTGGCAACCCAAAAAACAAACCGCCTGAATTCACGAAGTTTATTAATTGTTCAATGCACTTGTTTCAGGCAGGTTTTGCCGCCCTGTGAGTTTCTTTTTTTGTTTTGCATTTCTTCAATAAACGGAGATAGACCTCGTCCTGGTTGGTGGCAATCAGGTTGCCCCAGGCTTTTTGGTCATGCAGATGATGTGGATAAGTGAAGTAACCTCTCCATGAATGCTGCTCGCCGTATCTCACGATCGGACGCCACTCCGAAACGAGTACATGGTAGCCCTTGCCAATCAGATAATCTGCCAAAGTTTCATACGTGTATCCTAATTTTTGTGTTTTTGCGTCCTCAAATTCACATAAGATGACTCTTGGCTGCGTTTGCTCCCAATCCAAACCTTCTAAAACCATTAAATCGAAACCCTCAGTGTCGATCTTCAGGTAATCTACCCTGGTCAAATTTTGTTCGAGCAGGAAGCCACTGAGCGTGGTTGTGCTCACCGTGTTGGCCAGTTCATGGCTGGGAAGAAAGGCAGACAGGCTGCTGACACCGCTGGACTCATTTGAAGTGTAGAAAGGAACCGAAGCTTCCACCTTATCTGAAACAGCGCGACCATCTATTTGAACACCGGAATAGGTTCGCGTGTTTTCCAGCAACTGAGCACGATTAGCGGAGTCTGGTTCAAAGGCGTACACCTGCCAGCCGGCTTTTGCGAATGGGATCAGACAATAGCCATGGTGCGCCCCCACGTCGCACATAATCCCCGTAGTGACGGAATCTTGAAAGGTTTCGAAAATGATTTCATTTTCGTCCGTGCAAGTTAGCGCTACTAGTTTCTGCCGGACAGTATGCCAGACTCCTGCAGGCCCCTTCTCTTTCAGGATTATGATTGCCGTTCCCAATTTTTTTCTAATACCCACCTTAATATCCTCCTATCCTTTCAGGAAAGCCGGCGCTTGCGCAGCCAAATCCATGCCGGCTGCACCAGTTTGCGGATCGTATACTTCAAGGTCAACAGGGAGAGCTTTTTTCCCCCATCGCGGTAGTGCACGCGCAGCATCTCAGGCCAGCAGCGGTCATCCGCGGCGATCGATTTTGCCCCTTCGTGCAGGCGGAATGCCGCCCAGAGCTCAGGCACGTAGAGCAGCGGCGCTTGCTCAGCCAGGCGCGTCCAGAGGTCATAATCCATGGCAAAGTAAAAACTGTCGTCCAGGGGTCCCACTTTGCGCCAGAGATCCGCCCGGAAGAAAGCGGTCTGCTGAGGGATGTGCACATAGCCGCGGCGCAGCTTTTTCAGGTTGGTCTGAGCGGCCGGAAAATCACCGATGATTTTGCCTTCGCTGTTGATCCAGTGGCAGTTGGCGTAGACCATGCCAATCTCGGGGTGCTCCTGGAGCTGCAGCACGGCAGCACGGACGGCACCGGGATAGAGGATGTCATCCGAGTTCAGCCAGGCCAGGATCTCGCCCGTGGCACGCGCGAAGCCCTGGTTGATGGCATCGGTCTGCCCCTTGTCCTTCTGACTTTGCCAATACGCCAGGCGATCGGCATGCTTTTGGATGATATCCAGGCTGCCGTCGCTGGAGCCGCCATCGATGACGATGTATTCTATGTTCGGGTAGTCCTGCTCGAGCACGCTGCGCATGGTTTGCTCAAGGAAGCGCGCCTGGTTGAAAGAGGGGGTGATGATGCTGACTTTTGGCTGAGTGGACATAACCTTATTATAGATCAAGTGTTGTGTTAGAGATACCCACGCCCAATGATTCCATCTCTCTGTAGCTGTAGATCGGATTGTTGGGTCCATCTGCGGAGCCCGGTCTACAATTGAGTTTATTTATTCGAAGAGCCGTAAGGTGGGTTGGCGTCGACAAGTGCAAATGATATAACCCAATATATATAGCCAACCCACCTGATATACGTGCCATCCTTCGGTGGGTAGGCTATAAAGCAGCTTGGGTTGAAGAAAGTTACGTGGCGCCAACCCACCCTACGAATCATGGCCTTGACAACGCCAACCCACCCTACAGTTTATCGAAGTTAGCAATACAACAGGATTACGATCTTTATTTATCCTGGCGTTTTTGATAGTGTTTCAAGCGCCAGTTGGCGTAACTCTTCTTTAGGTTTTGGGCGCCGAGCGCGCCAAGGGCGGCATAGCCTACGCGTTTGAGTGTACCCTTTGCGCTGGAGGGCGCCAGGCGCAGCATTTTCGCGTAGGATCGCAAGGCCGGCTTGAACTGACCAGCTTCCACCAGGTAGAAGGCGTTCAGGCGGTGTGCTCCCGCCCAGATTTTGTTGAACAATTGACCGGAAAGCGGGTGGAAGCGTTCTTCCTCGCACAGCCATTTGGCTAGGCGGAAGGCTTCCGCGCCGAAATCCTGGGCGTGGGCGATGTTCTTAGCGTCTGAGTGGATGCGGGCTGCCGCCCAAACGGGTCCGGGAACGTAAAATGGCTCTGCGATCGCGGCCATTCTGAGCCAGAGCTGCACATCCAGCAGGTAGTTGTAGCTGAGGTCCAGGTAGCCGGCTTGCTCCAGCACCGCGCGGCGCATGAAAACCCCGGGCTGACCAATAATATTGAAGGTCATGAGCTCTGGCAGTTTCCAATCGCCATAGCGCATCAGGTTGAAGGCCTTTCCGTGTTCGTCAATTGACTCGACATCAGTAAAAACAAAAGAGGCTTCAGGGTGCTGGCGAAAGGCTTCCACCGCGCCAGCAATCGCGCCCGGGTAATAGAGATCGTCCGAATTGAGCCAGCCAATGATCTCACCGGTAGCTTTGGCAAAACCCTTGTTGATACCGTCTGCCTGCCCCTTATCTTTTTCTGAAACCCATCCAGCAAGCTTTGACGTGTATTGTTTGATGATCTCGATGCTCTTATCCGTAGAGCCGCCATCGATGACCCAGTATTCAAGATTGGGATAATCCTGTTCCAGGACAGAGCGAAGCGTCTGCTCGAGGAAGGCAGCCTGGTTGTAAGAGGGGGTGATGATGCTCACCAGCGGTTGGAAAAGCATAGTTGAATTATAGTTGAAGTTTGAAGTTCGGGGTTTACCGTTATTACAGTAATGCTTTACTGTCGGTCAGCTTGCGAATTTCAACCTGACGTCATGCACTGGACACCTGCGGTGAAATCGTGTGCTCGGTCAGGAGACCGGCACAATCATAGCAGTTGATCGTACCGGCGTCCCCGCCGTGTACGTGAGATGACTGCCAGGTCGCCATTCTTTTTTTAAAGAGGATGCCTGCGGCTGATTCCTGTGCTCGGTCCCACAGGGAGGCTTCGCACTCAGGAGAGCGGCAAAATCGGAGTTTGAATGTTTTCGGTCTGGAGACTACCCATCCGTTTCACGGTGGGCACAGACGGCACAATCGGTCGTTTCCTACCCAAACAGACTCAGATAATCAACCTTTTCGAAGATATCCAGCTTGCCGCCGATGGTCGCGTCCACCACGCGCCTGCCAGCCTTTTCGTAAGCCTGGCGTGCCATGCGGTAGCCTATCTCGGAGGTCTCCAGGTCTGGCAATTGCCAGCGGAAGCCCTTGCCAAAGTAAGCTGCCGAGAAATGGTTGGGGTCATCGCCCTCGGATTGCACCGTGGTGTTGGGTTTACCCTTGGTGGCGAAGCTGTGGTCGACGCCAATCAGGATCACCTCCTGAAAGCCCATATGGTAAGCCAGCTGCAAGCAGACGTTGGTTACCGTGGCGCCTTCCCAGACCCGGTTGCGTACATCAGTTGAGAACCTGGGCGTGGTGTAGGTGGTGTAGATAAAGTGCATCCAGTCGTCCATCTGCAGCCACTTGCTGGCGCGCCACGAGAAAAACTTGGGCATTTGCAGGGCGTTGAATTCGGGCACGGACTGTTCCACCACCAGGTCATTGACGCAAACCAGGTAGCTAGGGGTGAAATCAAGCTCCTCGGATGCCAGAAAAACCCGGTTCATGCCAATGGTAAATTCATTCTTGAGCCGGCTGAGGTCGGTGTTTTTCAGTGAAGGACCGTTGCCAACGATGAAACAGCGCTCTCCTTTGTGGCTATCCTTCAACTGGGCTAGCCTGCGGCGGGATTCGCGCCGCCAGGGGTGCAGGTAAGCCGCGGGCAGCTCAGGAACGCGCTTGAGGAAATCGTAGCCATTGCGGGCAAGACGACCCAGCGGAGATATTTCAGGCATTGGATTTGATTGGCTCATGCTCACTCAGTGCTCAGGCGACAGGTTGCCCCACCATCAGCCACCAGCCCCTGCCCGGTGATAAAGCTGGACTGGGTTCCATCTGCCAGGAAATAGATCACCGAAGCGATTTCTTCGGCCAGAGCGACGCGTCCGTTGACAGTTTTGGCAGCCAGGGCAGCCAGTTGACTCTCTTCGGAGGCTTCGTTGTCACGTCCGCGGTGAAAGCCGGCGCGCAGCATGGGCGTATCGACCGCCCCGGGAAGCACGGCGTTGACGCGGATGTTGTCTGGCGCGAACTCGATCGCCATGGCGCGGGTCAATGCCAGCAAGCCGCCCTTGCTGGCAGCATAAGCAGCGATATTCGCGCTGGTTGCTACGGCGTGCACTGACGAAACATTCACGATCGCGCCACCGCCTTCCGCTTTTAAAAGGGGGTAAGCCAGCTTGGCGCCCAAAAAGACCGAGCGCAGGTTGGATGCCATCACCATATCCCATTCCTCAACCGTCGTTTCGATGATGGGCTTGGTCACCTGGAAGCCGGCGTTGTTTACCAGCACATCCAGGGTTGGGGTGAATTGGGTTGCCTGGGCAAAGATCATCTCGAGGTTCTCAGGCACGGAAATATCTGCCTGGATGAACAACCCATCGGTAGGGAACTCGGGATAAACACTCTGACGGTCGACGCCAATCATACGGAAGCCGCGGTCATGGAAATGCTTCACGGTTGCCCGCCCCACGCCGCCAGCGGCGCCGGTGATCAGGATGGTTTTCTTTGAATCGCTCATAGGGAGTCCTTTTCTGTCGGAATTATGCGCCTTTTTCGAGCGCTTTGAGGTTGGCGATATCGCCCACCGGGATATCAAGACCGACCAGCAAATTGCGCAGGGTGTTCCAGTGGACCCGTTCCCAATAGAACGGGCTGCTGTTGGTGTTGTGAGGCGAAAGCAAAACATTATCCATCTTTAACAGTGGGCTGTCTAGCGGCAAAGGCTCCTGTTCAAACACGTCCAGCGCCGCGCCTCTCAGGCGTCCTTGCTGCAGGGCTTCCACCAGCGCAACTTCGTGCACCACCGGTCCCCGCGAGGTGTTGATCAGCACCGCGCTGGGTTTGACCAGGCGCAGGGTTTCGGCGTTGATCAGATGATAGGCGGAGGGGGTCAGGGTGGTGTTGAGGCTGATGTAGTCCGCGCGCTGGAGCAGGGCTTCCAGGGTGGTCATCTCCACGCCATATTCCACCAGGAAGTCAGGCGCGATCTCGACAATGTCGTTTCCCAGCAGCCTCATGCCGAAGGCGCGCGCCCTTCTCAGGACGGCTTTACCGCAATTGCCTACGCCGATGACACCAAGCGTTGATTCGCTCAGGGTGTGCCCGGGAATTTTGTCCCAAACGCCATTCTTCATGGCGCGGTCCATCCAGGGCTGAAGGCGGGCGAAGTTGAGCATGCTGTTCATCACGCTTTCAGATACGGGCACGGTGAAAGCGTTGGGTGTGTTCATCACGCGCACGCCCATGGATTCTGCTGCTTCCTTATCGATCGAGTCAATGCCGGTGCCCCACTTGGAAATCACTTTCAGGGCGGGCAAGCAGGCTTTGATGACATCGGCGTTATAGCGGTCATCCCCGCAGATCGTGCCCTCGAACTGACCCGCATAGTGCAGAATTTCTTCTGCTTCAAGCCGTTCGTGGACTTCCGGAATGATGGGGTGGATGCCGAAATGTTCCAGCACAGGAGTAAAGCGATCCATGAAAGGCAGCATGTAGGGGGCAGAAACTAAAACGTTCTTCATTCGAACCACCTCATTGTTTATTTTGGTGAGTCATCAGCGTCTCCGCGATGACAAAATCCAGCTCCACGTCAATATCCGTGGCTTCGCGGGCATCAATCTCAAACATCATCGATCTCTCACCCAAGCGGTTGCGCCTTGAGATCAGGGTTTCGCGGGTGAAGAGGTAGATGCAGGAGTTTTCCTCGTAGATCGGCGGAAGGTCCTGAGTGCGCAAGAGGACCGCCGGGTTGTGGTTTACCGCACGCCCAAGTTCATCCCACAGGCGGGTCTGCAGCCGGGTGACCCCGAACAGGGAATCGTACTCCGGGTGGGACTGGCGCAGTTGGGCAATGGCGCGCCGGATCGTATCCGCCTTGAGCAGCGGATTGGTGCTGTGGGTCTGCAGATAGAGATCAGCGGGAACCTGGGCGGTGTCATAGATCAGGATTTCATTGGTGGGGGTTGTGTCGGCACGCAATTCTTCCGGGCGCAGCAGCACCTTCACCTGCGGATAGTCCCGCGACAGGCCTTCAATCACTGGTGGCGAATCTGTGTCCACCACCACCTGGCTGATTTCTTCAACGCTCAGGAGGGTCTCGATGATATGCGCGTAGAGCGGTTTGCCGCACATCAGGCGGTAATTTTTTCCGGGTACGCGTTTGGAATCGTGGCGCATGGGCACCAGGGCAACGATCTTTTCGAGTTTCATTGGGGGTCCTCCTTGAGCATAAAATCCCCACCGTGCAGGATGCCGTCATGGATGGTCTGCAGCGTAACTGAGTTTTCGGGCAGCAGCGCCTGCCAGGGGAAATCTTTGAGGGTCACATACCCCGCCCAGACGCCATCCGGCTTCAGGAAGTCTTCGAAGCTGAGCGAGGAGCGGTAGAGCTGCCAGTAAAGGAAACGGCGGGCATTGTGTTTGAAGTGTGCCGGAACCTCAACGGTATCCGCGTCTAACAGGGAATCGAGCTTGGCCTGGTAAGCGGCTTTAGTTTCCGGCAACCATGCGACCTCGGAGGCGGTGAAACGCGCTTTGCCAGCCGAAAGGACCGACGCGCCGAGGATGGAGGCTTCCAGCCCGATGGTGGAATTGTAGATCAACACGAATTTTGCCATGCGGATCAAGTCGTAGGAGTTGACATATTCCTTGGGCGGGATGAAGTGCAGATTGGTGATTTTCCTCACGCCGCGTGCTTTTGCCCACTCTTCCACCGATTCTTCGCTGGCTTTGCCAACGCGGGCTTCGTCCGGGTGGGCGCGGATGACAAACAAAGTCTCTGGATGCGCCCTTGCGGCGGTCAGCAGGGAATCAAGCCAGGTGAACATGTCTTCAAACACTACGTTGGCATGTGGTTGGCTGGTGTCAAAGATAACGTTGGTGAAGATTGGAACCATCTGCTGGAATTTGGCTGCTTTTTGTTGGAATTCCGGGCTGAGCTCGCTCATTTCCGGCCAGAACTTAACCCCAGCCATATGGAAATCCCCTTTAAAGCGCTTGCTCAGATAGTCATCCAGCCGTTCATTTTGAGCTTTGTCCAATTGGAAATCCGCAGGAATGTCAAGATCGTAAGCGGTGGCATCGCCTTCGGTGAAGTAGGCGCTGAAGGGACGCAGTCCAACTTCGTGGCTGATGACGCGGATACCGTGCTTGCGCGCCACCCAGCGGGCGATTGCTTCGGGGTACTGCATACCATTGAAGACCACCACTGTCTGCGGCTGTGTCTCCAAAACCAGCGTTTCAAATTGCAGCGCCAGTGAGTACGCTGAGCGGATGTATTTCTTGAATAAAGAGCGCGTCAGTTCGTCGTCAATTAAGTGATGCCGGCGCAAAATCCAGCGCATGGAGGGCAGGGCAAGCTTGCCAAGAGGCAAATCGGCGTAAGTGAAACGGCTTAGCTGATCGAGCCCAAGCGGCTCAAGCAAGCCCTGTGGCAGTGCTTCGGCATCAAACCCGAAAGAGACCACCTCTGACTGCCCAAAAAGCGCTTCGGATTGCCGCATGCATGCTTTGCAGGGAGGATGGTGGTGCATGGCGTTGCGTTTGGTGCCGAAAACGCAGGGGGCCAAGCCTTTTTGGCAGACAAAATGAATCACGCGCACACCTTTTAGTTCAAGCGACCAGGCACTCAGGGCGGCAAAAGCCGCGTTCAGGCTGGTGCCGCTCAAACGGGTGGAGACGTCAAAGAAAATCACAGGCGCCGCGGTTCTTTCGGGGGCTGCTTCAGCGACCCGGCTTGAAAGGTTCACAAAACGACGATCGTTGGCACGATGTGCCGCTTCAAGCTTCAGACGCCGACTCGCGCGCTCAATAAACTCTGGGGTTTTCATCTTACTGGCTAAACCGCCTTAATTTGCTCAAAGAAGACAATTCGCTGTCGTACACGCGCTTGACGCCATCGCCCAGCGAACGCTCTGTGACGCGGATGTACTTCACCAGGCTGGCAAGCCCCTGCGGCTCCACCGAGGCGCTCTGATCCGAGCCCCACATGGCGCGGTCAAGCGTGATGTGGCGCTCCACCAGGCAGGCTCCCAGTGCCACAGCCACCGCTGAAGGCACCAAGCCCACTTCATGCCCGGAATATCCGATCGGGCACAGGCTGGTCATGTCGCGCAGGGTTTGGATCATGCGCAGGTTGAGCTCCTCTGGCGGGCAGGGATAGCTGCTGGTGGTATGGCAGAGGATCAGATTTTCTTCGCCAATCAGATCCAGGGCAATCTTGATCTCATCGAGAGTGGACATTCCGGTTGAGACGATCAGCGGTTTGCCCGTGGCACGATAAGCGCGCAAGAGTTCCAGATCCGTCAACAGGGCGGAAGGGAGTTTGTGAGCTGGTGGATTGAAACGCTCGATGAACTCCAGCGAAGGGATATCCCAGGAGGAGGCAAACCAATCGATGCCGATTTCCTTGGCATATCGATCGATTTCTGTGTAAGCTTCCTCGTCAAATTCCACTTTGTAGCGATAATCGAGGTAAGTGATGTAACCCCAGGGGGTATCGCGCATCTGGCTCTGCTGATGTTCCGGAACACAGAGTTCGGGCGTGCGTTTCTGGAATTTGACCGCGTCCGCGCCAGACTTTTTGGCAACCTCCATCAGTTTTTTCGCGACGTCAATGTCGCCGTTGTGGTTGATACCAATTTCGCCAATAATATAAGCGGGATGTTCGTCACCGACCTTGCGCTTGCCAATACTCACTTCACGATTCATTTTCGCTCCTAAGGATAATTTCAATCAATTCACGGATAGCGCCGTGACCGCCGGGTTTGCTCAACACCAGGTCTGCACGCCGGATCACTTCGGAATGCGCGTCCTGGGGACAGGCAAAGTACCCCACGTAAGGCAATACAGGCAGGTCGTTCAGGTCATTGCCAATGTAAATCACTTCTGCCTGGGTCACACTGCGTTCTTTAATCAGCTGCTGGATAGCTTGAGCTTTGTCTTGCACGCCCTGGTAGACCTCAAGTTTCAGTTTGCGTGCCCTGGCGCTGACCACCGGGTTTTCTTCCCGCGAGAGGATCATGGCGTGCACTTTGCCTTGCTGGCGCAGCATATCCAGGCCAAAGCCGTCTGAGCGGCTGCAAATCACGCTTTCGCGACCGTCCTGGTCTGTGATGACGGTATCGTCTGTGAAGACGCCGTCAAAATCCATTACCAGCAATTTAGGTTGTGTCGGGAACGACCGCCGATTTTTTAACGGATCCACAGGATGAAGCTCGGGGTTCTGCATCAGCTGGGCGTAGCGCGCCATATCAGCCGGGGTGTCGATGTCGACCGTGTAGCGGGGGTCAATCAGCACCGGCAAAATGACATCGCCAGTCAGCGAGCCTTTTTCAAGGATGGTGCTGGTGCGGATCACATCCACATGGCCGGTTTGCCAGTAAGTCTTCGGCAGTTCCTGGCGTGGAGCGTTATAGGGCTCCTGCATGCCCGGCAGGCTCAAAAGAGGCCGTAATTGGTGCGAATCAGGCGCGATCTGCCACATCTTGAAGGGATTTTGCCCGCTGGGAACCACGCCGCGCACGCAATCCGCCTGCGGATTGGTGAGCATCAGCTCGATGGCTTCATCGATCAAACCGACCGGGCGTACAGGCGAGGTTGGACGCAATTGCACCACGAAGTCAGGGTGATAAGCCTCATGCTCAGCCAACCAAGTTAGTGCCTGTTGGAAAACGGGCAGATCGGTGGTGTCATCCTGGGCAAACTCTGCAGGCCGCAAAAAAGGCGTTTCGGCCCCCCACTCGCTGGCAACTGCGGCGATTTCTTCATCATCGGTCGAGACGATCACACGCGTTACATGCTGCGACTGCAGCCCTGCGGCGATGCTGTAAGCAAGCAGCGGGGCGCCGGCAAAATCGCGGATGTTTTTACGCGGAATGCCCTTTGAACCGCCCCTTGCGGGGATCAATGCCAGCACTTCGGGTTTTTCTACCATGCCGTCCACCCTCCATCAACCACCAGGTTGCTGCCGGTCATGTAGCTGCTGGCATCCGAGCACAGGAAGAGCATGGCGGCGCTCATTTCATCGATATTTGCCATGCGCCCTAAAATGGTGCGGGCGGAATATTGGGCTGTGAAAACTTCGTCGTGCCCGTTGAAAACCCCACCAGGGGTCAGGGCGTTGACGCGGATGTTTTTACCGGCATAATACGCTGCCAGGTAGCGCGTGAAGCCCAAGACGCCGGCTTTGGTGACGGAGTAGTACACGGGCTTGTAAGAACGGCTGCCATCCGGGCGTTCGTAGAGGCGCTGATCCGGACCAGCCAGACCATAGGTGGAGCAAATATTGATGATCACGCCCTTGCCTGCGGCGAGCATGGGCTGCACGGCAGCCTGCGAGGCGAGAAACATGCCCGTCAGGTTGACATCCAGCGCCTGGCGCCAGGAGTCGAGAGAATAGCTTTCAAAGGCATTGGCGCCTTGCGCGCCAGCATTGGCAGGGTCAAACTTGGGGTCGAGAGCGGCGCTGTTGACCAGAATATCAAGACTGTCAAAGATCTCCTGGGCAGCTTGTACCATTCCCCGGGTGGATTTTGGGTTGGTAACGTCTACGGCAATGCCTTCAGCCCGCAAGCCTTGCTCGCGCAAGGTGAGGGCGTGGGCTTCAGCAGCGGTTTGTGCCAGGTCTGCCACCAGAACGTTTGCGCCAGCCTGGGCAAGGGCCAGCGAAAACTGCCGCCCCAATAGACCAGCTCCGCCGGTGACGACCGCCGTGCTGCCGTGGAGATCAAATTTTTCAAGGATATTGCTCATAGTTTCCTCATGTTAATACGTTTGAATTCTACCATCAGGCAAGCCTGACCATGCAGCCGCCTTGATCCGCGGACTCTTTGATCGCCAGAACAAGCTCCTGGACGCGGATGCCGTCCGCGAGCGTGCAGTGCGGCAGCATTTCACCTTGGCACAGGCGCACAAAGGTTGCCATTTCGTCAAGGAACATCTGGTTGCGTTCGAAACCTTCTGAGGGCACCAACAAGTCGGCTGTGCCGCTCTGCGCGTGGAAGACCTGGGCTTCGCCAGTGGCGTTATCCCAGTAGATCCGACCACCCTCGCAGGTGATCTCGAGCGTATGGGAGGGCGGGCGCTGATAGTAATCCAAATGCAGGCTGGCTGCCTCTCCAGCAGCAAAGCGAATCAGGATGTCAGCATGATCTTCCACGTCCAGCTCAAGATCACTCAAATTGCCCGTCCAGGCGCTGACGCTTTCAACTTCTCCCAGCAGCCAGCGCAGATAGTCCAAAGGGTGCGAAAGCGTGTTCACCACGCCCCCGCCAAGCTCGGCGCGAGCGGCGTAAGAGCGGCGGTAGTCCTCCCAGGGATGCCAGTCCGGCAGGTATTCGCCCCAGTGGGCGCGGGCAGAGAGGGGTTTGCCAAGCTGGCCGCTCTCGAGCAGGGTCTTAACCTGGTTTAGCACCGGATGAAAACGAAAATGGAAGCCCACCATGGCTGGCTTGTCGCTCAGTTTGAGTGCTGATTGCAGTTCGCCAAGTCCGGCGAGACTGTCCGATATCGGCTTTTCAATCAGCAGCGCCGCGCCAGATTTAGCGGCATCAATTGCCACTTTCAAATGCAGCGCGGTAGGGTTGGCGACGATGACACCGTCAGGTTTTTCAGCAAGCGCCAGGCTTAGCTCTGTAAAAGTCGGGTAACCGCTAAGCTCCGCGTCCGGAAGAGTGGCTTTGTGAGTGCGATAGAGGAGGATGTCTTCCTGCCCAAGCGCGCGTAAATTGCGCAAGTGGCGCCTGCCGATGGAACCTAAGCCTGCAATCAAGAATTTCATCTATATCTCCATAGCCCGGTAAGAAGCTATTCTTCTCTCCAGTAGATTTTGAAGATCCAATCGTAAAGCCGCATCAGCGGCCACTTGATGATTCGAAGATTCTTTATCTGGAAGCCGCTTTTCTTCTCTGGTACTTTGATAGCAGCTTTTGGAGTTTCTTGCCTGACCCAGTCTGGGACCTGGTTGCTCATATTCTGCATGTAAGGATCGGCGGTCATCAGCCGCAGATAGCCGGCATCGTTGACCTTTCCGTCCAGGCGCTGAACCTGCCCCATGGGACGGTCCATATCAAAAGGCAGGAACTGCTGCAAAACGCGCTTGTATGCCAGGAACTGATAATGGATGGCACCCAGGTAGGCAGGCACATCCTTGTAAGTCAGGGTGGCATCTTCAAGCACGGCATAACGCTGCCGGGCATCTTCTTCAGTCACGCCAAGGCTGGAGACAAAAGAATAAAGATCTTCCCATTTGAGGAATTTGCCAAACTGAATTTGTGCCTCAGGTTCACTCTCCGCCCAGGCAACTGTGCTGGAGTTGTAAGCGTTGTCGTTGGCAATCGGGCGAGAAGTAACCATGCCCACCTTGGGGTAGGTTTCAAGCACTTTCAGAGAATTGGAAAGCCAGCCCGGGAAAAAGTAGCAGTCATTGTCCGTGTAGGCGATTACTTCCCCGGGAGCGGCAGCCAGCATGATATTCCATGCGCCGCCTTTGCCCAGGTTGGTGTCTGAAAGGATCAGGAACTGTATCTTGCCCTCTTGCTGCTTCTGGACCAGGTATTCGCGCACCTCCGGGCATGAGGCGTTGTCGAACACCAGCAGGTCGTAGGGCAAATCGCTATTCTCCCAAATGCTGCCGAGGCAAAGCTTGAGCACATCGAAGGTTTCCGCGAAGAAACCGTTCATGAAAGGGATGTAGTTCAGCACAGCAACCGTGATTCGCTTCGGTTTTGCCACTTCCTTGACTGTTTTTGCAGGATTTTGCCCAACTCGCATAGGTTGCTCCTCTACTTCGATGCCGATTCCCGGGATGATTGCATAATTTTTTGCATCTCCCGGTTTTTCCAGAACTCTACCCAGGCTCGCTTCGGCTGAAATAAGGTGAAGAGCAGCTGGGTCAGCGCAAAATTGTTATTTTTGAGCATGGGGCGGTTCTGGAACTCGCGTAGTTTACCCTTCCTGTCGCGCGGCATGGTCTCGATTTTGCCGTGCACCAGGCGATGCGAGGCATCGTTGAGGTCAAAAATGGTACGCCTTCCGCCTGCCAGGCGGATGTTCTCACCTGTTTCCGGCAGCCGGTAGTGCGGCTTACCGTTTGGCAGGTGACTGTAGTCGTGATTTTGGTGGATGATGTCGAGGTCGGATGTGCAGTCCACAACCGGCCAGTTTTCCTGCCGGGCTTTGAAGATCATCCAGTTGTCCCAACCCGCGCGTCCGACAGTGAAATCCGGGATGTGCTGGAAACAGGCGCGTGGAAAGACGAAGTAGTCGCTCCCAGCCCGCTCGTGCAGTTTGCCATCCCGCCAGGTGCGCCGGCGCAAAGGNNTGCCCCACCAGCAGAAACTTTGGCAATTTTGCCGCAACTTGTTGGGCGACGTCCAAAAATTCAGGGAAAAGGATGATATCGGCGTTGACATAAGCCAGCAGCGGGCTTTGGTTTGCCTCGCGACCGAGTTTGAAGATGCCGCTGATGAGGGGCGTGCCAAGCTGATTCACGGGCACATCCGGCAGATGCCGAAAGCCGAACTCAGCGGCGGTTTCCGCGATGCCTGCTTCGGAGCCGATCAGCACAATTTCCACCGATTCTCCCAGTGCCTGCCAGCTTTTGAGCGCGTTGCGCTGGATCAGGGCAATGTGCGGGTTGGTAAAAGGCTTGGGGGCCGTGAACAGGGTCAGGATGGGCGGCATCAGGCTTGATCCTCCTGGGGCAGCCAGGTTTTGCCCGGCATAAGTTTGGTCAGCAATTTCCGCTTGAGCGTACCCAGGCTGCGTTTGAGGGCGACGTTCCGTTCGGGTATGATCCTTAAACTCTCAGCCGGTTCACGCTCAGGAATGGCCAGTACGGTCAGGTAAAGCTCGAGCATTTCCGAACGGGGATAGCCGTGCTTGCGCGTGTGCATGATCTTATAGCCAGCCTGCTTGAGCATTTCAGTCAGGGTGTGTTCGGTAAAGCAGCTCAGATGCGCCAGTTCGTAGGAGTCGTGGGCATAAAAGTTGGGCACCTCCACCAGCAAAAAGCCGTGGTCCTCCAACAGATCGGTTCTGATCTCTCCTAGTGTTCCCAGCGGATCTTCGAGGTGCTCGAGCACGTGCATCATGGTCACCAGGTCAAACTTAGCTGTTTCGCCGCTTTGAAGTAGCTCGAGGGAGGGGTAGACTTTGAAGCCCTTCTCTTCCGCCAGCTGACGATAGGCCTTGCCCGGTTCCACGCCGATCATTTCCGCTCCATAAGCCTCGTGGATGGTTTGCATCAAAGTTCCGGACGACGCGCCAATATCCAACGCGCGCCACAGCCGGCAGACGCCGTGATTCTGAATCAAATTGAGCTGGTATTCTGCCCGCAGGCGCTGCTGGCGCAGGTCTTTGGCGGTGGGTTCTTCAGTTGCCTGGTAAAGCTGGCGATAAGTCTCTTCGTAAAAAGCCGGGTCCGCGGCAGCACTCTCGCCGGGGTTTTGGAAGACGAAACCGCAAGTCTGGCAGAGGTAATATCTGACCTTGAAGCCAAATGAATCCAGCTCGGAAATGACTGTGGCTTTTGAATTGCCGCAGAGCGGACAATGCAGTTCGGTGGCAGGCTTATTTGTGGTCATGAGGAGGCTCATTTCTTTGTGATGTTTGCCCCTGATCCAACTCTTTTGCCCGGTGATCGACCTCAAAAAGGTCCTTGTGCTTTATTCCAGCCACTTGGACCTGCCATTCAGGGTGCTGCGCGTTGGCAACCAAAAGCTCTTGAAGGGTGAAATCATCACGGTCGTTGAAATTGGCATATACCTGGTTGGCAACCTCAAGATCTTCAGGAGTATCGACGGTGAAACGCAAGTGGCTGAGGTTATCTTGCCAATCGGCGACGCTGATCTTGAAACGACCAGGCATGTCGTACAGGTAGGGCATCACATGTTCGCGTTCAAAAGGCTCAGCGGCTTCCCGCCAAGCGCGTTCAAGCGCGGCAAAGGAGACCACCTCTGTGTCCATGCCGATGGCGGTGGTGCGTCTGAAAGGCGGAGGCAGGCGATTTGCTGTGAAGTCAGCGCAGGTGAGGTGGAAGTGCGTGATCGTGCGATCGATTTCTTGCGGGTCGATGAACGGGCAATCCGCGGTCAGCCTCACCACCACGCTCGCGCCTGAATGCTTTGCAGCCTGGTAATAACGGTCGAGCACGTCGTAGAGGTCACCCCTGAAGCAAGTAATTCCTGCCTTTTCGCAGTATTCGGTGATCGGTTCGTCGCTGGGGTCAGTGGTGGTAGCCACCATGACCGCATCCACCAGGCTGGCACGACTGGCGCGCGCTACAACGCGTGCCAGCATTGGCTGGCTTCCCACCAGGCGCAAGACTTTGCCTGGCAGGCGCGAAGAGCTCATGCGTGCCTGAATGATCGCAACAGTTTTAGTTTCGCTCACATCGCTCCGTTAGGGTGCTGGTTGAACAGCGTCAATCTGAATCGAGCCAACGCTAAGCTCAAAAGTGCCTATCTCTGCCGCCAGGTTGGCGGGAGTCGTCAGGTAAAGCGCCAGCCAGAGGTAATCTGCTTCCTTGAAGATATAGGCTGCCCAGGCGCTCGAGTCCTTGGAATAGCTCAGGCGTGTAATGTTGCGACCGCCGAGTTTGATCGAGTCGCTGTCCACCATGGCAGAATCGTTTCCGAGCACTTGCTCGAGCCCCATCGTGATCATACTGACCGGCAATTTAGAGAAAGCCTTGTTGCGCAGGACGATCAGACGGGTGGGATAGACCGCGGCAGTGCCGCCATCATAGCCATACCAACCGATATTGCCTTCAATGCTGTCCACCAGGCCTGCAAGCGGGCCAGACTCGCCACCCACAAAATCTTTGATCGTGGCAATGATGGTCGGCAAGGCACTGTCGATATCTTCAGATACATAAGATTTGGGCAGCATGATCTGCATTCCGGTGCCGTAGTAAAGTTGCATGCCGTTGTCGGGGGTGGATGTTGGCGTTGGTTCGGCCGGTGTATCTTTGCTGCCAAAGGAAGGCAGACTGCAGGCGATGCTAACAAGCATCAAAGTTAGTAGGATAAGTAGGATTCTGGTCTTCATTGTGACCCTCCTTTTGAAGAGGTCAGGGCTTGTTCCCAGCAAAGGAACAGCAATTGTTTATTGCGCTGCCAGTCGGCGCGTTTTTCGGCAACCTTGCGCGCGCGTTTTCCGACAGCAGACAGATCGAATTTTTGGGTCTGCAAGAGTAATTCTGCCAGGGCGTGCTGATCTCCATCGGGGAATAACCAGCCGCTTTGCCCCTCGGCAATCCACTCGGCGTTGGCAGGGATGTCTGACGCGATGGTGGGCAGACCGCAAGCCATGGCTTCCATCAGGGAGACTGAAGAGCCATCCACGTGGCTGGGCGTGATGTAAATGTCTGCTGCGCCATAAAAGGTGATCAGATCCTGGTTGGGCACGCGCCCACCCAAAAAGACCTTGTCGCTCATTTTGCCTTCTTCCAGGATGGAGAGCAAATGCTCGCGCTGGCTGCCATCTCCAATCAGGATCAGGCGCAGGCTTTCATCCTTTTGGGCAGCTTCAACGAAAGCCCTGAGCAGCACATCCACGCCGTAGTTGGGTTCCCAACTGCGCAGGCAAAGCAGCACGCGTTTATCGCCCCAGCCCTGGCGTTCGCGCCAGACCATCCCGAGGACGCGGGCTGCGGCCGGCGTGAAGTGAGCCAGGTCGACCCCCCAGGGGAAAAGGCAAATTTTCTCAGGGTCAAAGCCCAGGCGCACCGCCTGTGCGGCAGAGCAGTGGGCGTCTGTGATCAAGCGCGCGGAGTGCCCCAGGGCGAATCGGGCTTTTTCGGCAGCATCCGGGCTCACCAGCACGTCGTGCATCAGGTCAAAGCCCCAACTCATGCTCAACAGCGGCGTGAAGCCGGTCCTTGCGACCAGGAATGCCAGATCCTGAAGCGGTCCGGCATGCACCAGGTCGGGTTGAACTTCCTTGAGTAGTTCGCCAAGCTCATGGGTGAGGCGGGGGATGTCGTTTTTAGTCTGCTGGCTTTTGGTGCCGCTCCACTCCAGGGCTTTGATGCCGCTGGGTGTGGGGTATTCCCCTGGGTGCAGGCGCAGCACGAAACCTTCGTGCCCGCTTTCCGCCAGGACTGCCAAAAACCGTTGATCGTGCACTGAATCGGCACGTGTGAAGTACAAAATGCGCATCAGTTCCTATCCGAGCTGCGTCCAACGCAGTTCCTGCCCGGTGGGAATTTCCTGGCGGGCAGTGAGACCCACAACCTGTTCGATTTCGTAGGGCATGATCGCGCCGGGCGTGGCGGGGCGCAAAACGTCGATCATCTCGCGCGTCAGCGTTTGCCCGGCCTTAATATCCTGCGCGGCACGCAGGCAGCGGCGCTGTACCACGACCGTATCATGCTCATTTTCCGCGATGGTCTTATTTCCAGATCCCATTGCGCGTTCCAGCTGGCGTGTGGCGGTAACCATCTCAGCCCAACTGGTGGGGTTCATGGCAAAAGCGTGATCGGGACCTTCACGATTGTTGTCATCGGTGAAGTGTTTCTCCACCACGCGCGCGCCTAATGCGACGGCTCCGAGAACCGTGGCATGCCCATGGGTATGGTCACTGAGCCCCAGGACCAGGTCCGGCCACATCTGGCGATAGGTCTTGAGCACGTTGAGGTGGATGTTGTCAAAATTACCATCAGCAGCGGTGTAGTTGGTGTTGCACTGCATCAACACCAGCTCCGGGTTCACCTGCAGAAGGGCATCGACCGCCCGCTGAACGTCGCCAATGGTGGAGGCACCCGTGGCGAGCAGGACTGGCTTGCCCTTGCGCGCCATGTGCAAACAGGCTTCAATCCAGGTGATATCGCCCGAGCCAATTTTGTATGCCGGCACAAAGGGGTCCAGCATGTCGACGGCGCCAAAGTCGTAGGGGGATGAAAAGTAGGTGAGACCCACTTTGTCGCATTCCTCCTTGAGGATTGGCGTCCAGTTGAAGGGTACGGAGGCTTCGTCATAGACCTGGGTAACGGTTTTCTTCCATTTTGCCTGGTGCGAGACCTGCGCGTTCATGTGGCTGAAGCCATAATCCGAAACGATTTCAGGTCCGCGGAAGTTCTGGAACTTGGCGGCATCCGCGCCGGCTTCAGCAGCGAGATGAATGAGGTGCAAAGCGCGCTCAAGATTGCCGTCGTGATTGGCGGCGATGTCGGCGATGAACCAGGTTGGGTGATTGTCTCCAATCAGGGTGTTACCAATTTTGAGTTCCATGGTGCCTCTCCTTAGTGGGTCAATGAAAGTAATTTCTGGCGCAGACCAGAATCAAGGTCAGCATGCAAGGCGCGCAAGCCTTCGGTGTGGTTTGGCAGCGCTTTGCCAAGGGCGGATTGCAGTTTGTCGGTGTTCATACTCAGGTTGAGCGAACGAGGGGTGGGCAAGTCAGAGTCGAGGGCGGAAATCGGACGGATCAGGCTTGCGTCCAATCCAAATTCGTGCGCCAGGCGTACGCCAAAATCGTACTTGCTCAGGCTTTCAGGCGCGTATACGTGATAGATGCCGCTCAGGCGTTTTTGGAGCATTTCCAAAAGTGCTTCTGCCAGGTGCACAGCGTAAAGCGGCGAGAAAAACATGTCGGTAAAGCCATTCACGGGCTTGCCAGCTGCGAGATTGTTGTAGAAAAATTCTGCCAGGCTGCGCGTGCCCGTCAGGGACCAACCGTAAAAGACCACGCGGGCAATGGCGGCTTCGGGGTTAGCTCGCGCTACGGCTTGCTCACCTGCCAACTTGCTTTTGGCATAGATGTTCAGCGGGTTGGGGCTGTCAGTTTCTTTGTAATTGCCCTGCATTCCATCGAACACGGCGTCCGTTGAAATCTGGATCATGGGCACGCTGGCTGAGCGAGCCAGCTCCGCCAACTCACCGGCGGCTTCGGCGTTGACGCGAAAAGCGTGCTCGGGATGCTTTTCGGCGGCGTCAACATTGGCTTGCGCGGCGCAGTTGATCAGCGCGTCTGGCTCAGCGGCTTCGAAAGCCTGCGCAAGGCCTTGCGAATCGCAGAAGTCCACCACGCGGGTGGAAAAGGGCGCGCTAATCAGGGGGCGGGAGTTCGTCCAACCCAAAACCTCATAGCCCCTGTTTTGGGCAAGGAGGGCAAGGTTTGCGCCCAGTAACCCGCTGGCGCCGGTGACAAGAAGGCGGGTCATTATTTCTTCACTTCCGCTGCCAGTTCTGCTTCAATCGGTTTGATGATGGCGTTGATGCCATCCACATCCAGCCACTCGGTATTGTTGGCACTGGTATAGGTGAATCCTTCGGGAAGAGGGCGTCCTTTTTCCGTCCAGGCATGGCCAAACCAAAGCGGTTCACCAGCCGGCTGCACCACGAACATGTCATCCAACTCAACGGTGGTGCGGGCTTCATCCTCGGAAATCAGGGATTCATGCAGTTTCTCACCCGGACGAATGCCAATGATACGAATTTCTGCTTCGGGAGCCATTGCTTTGGCAAGATCGGTCATTTTCATGCTGGGGATCTTGGGCACAAAAAGTTCGCCACCCTGCATCTGCTCGATGCAGCGGATCACAAAGCGCGCGCCCTGCTCCAGGGAGATCCAGAAGCGGGTCATGCGGTCATCCGTAATGGTCAGGACGCCACTTGGGCGCTGTTTGATGAACAGGGGCACAACCGAACCGCGCGAGCCGACCACATTGCCATAGCGTGTGCAGGAAATGCGCGTGTTGCGTCCGCCGGCGTAGGCGTTGCTTTGGACCATCAATTTCTCCGCAGCCAGCTTGGTGGCTCCGTAGAGGTTGACCGGATTGACGGCTTTGTCGGTGGAAAGCGCCATCACCTTGCTGACACGGTTCTCGATAGCCGCATCAATTACATTGCTGGAACCGAGAATGTTGGTCTTGATGGCTTCCATCGGGTTGTATTCACAGGCTGGCACTTGCTTGAGCGCGGCGGTGTGCACCACGATGTCCACACCGTAAAAGGCGCGCGAAAGGCGCTCGCGGTCGCGCACATCGCCAATGAAATAGCGGATCGAAGGGTGATCGAAGCCGCCGGTGGTACGCATTTCGTGCTGTTTCAACTCATCACGGCTGAAAACAATGATCTTCGAGGGGTGATACTCATCCAACATCAGGCGGATGAATTTCTTTCCAAAAGATCCGGTGCCGCCGGTAACCATAACAACTTTATTCTGCCAATCCATAATTTCTCCTTAACGCTTTAGCGCGTGTTACTTTTTAATAATAATCAGCGGATACTGACCTTTTTCGCCGAAGTAATGTGGGAACCACTCCTCAAGCCAATAAAGCATTTTTAACCACAGGCGCCCGCCCCATTCGGGTTGTATCACTGACCTTAAGAATTTTACCGACACACTGCGCCAAACGCGAATCTCGTAGGGAAGTTGGTCTTTCATGACGCTGTGGAACCATTTCGCGCTGGTTTTGAGCACAAAAGTCCCGGCAGGAATTTTCGCAGCTTCGCCATTTTGACCGTTGGTCTGCACATCAGGCGGCATTTTGGGGGCTTCTTTACCCGTCCAGCGGCGCAGGCGATTGGCAACGCGCATGAAGAGATTCATCACCTTAGCCAAAGGCACTTCCGCCCAGCCATCCACGGTCACCATGCTGCGACCGGGCTTGAGCACGCGATGCAGATCTTTGTAGACCCCAACCTTTTCTTCAATCGGCACGTGGTGAACGGTGTGCAGTGAGACGATGCCGTCGAAGGTGTCGCCCTTGAAGGGGAGGTTGGCGATATCGGCATTCACGTAGATACCCTTTTCGCCCAGGCGTTTGCGGGCTTCCTGCAGGGCGACTACTGAAAGGTCCATGCAGACGCGATAACGATAGTCCTCGGAATAGGTCAGATACTCGTCGTATTGCACCGGACCCGAGCCGGCGTCCAGCAGGAAGTCTCCTGATGGGGCGAGATGACGCTTGACACGCATGTGGCAGCGGTGAATGTATTCGGCTGAAACCGGTCGCAGATCTTCGTAGCGGGCGTTTTGATAGACGCCTTCCCCTTCCAGCTGCCAGCCGATCTGGTCATAGAACTGACCAATTTCTTTTTTGACGGAATTCGGACTCATTGGGGAGTCTCCTCTTTTTGTGTAAGTGAAGGCAATCTTGCCAGTCCGCGGGCTGCCCAGTCCAGCGGTTCGCCCAGCAGATAGCCAAAGGTCTGAGCATAACGCTGCTGACCTTCGGGCGAAAGCACAAATTGCATCGGGCGGGCTTCAAAGTCCTCGTGCAGCCACTGCAAATGCCATGGGAAAGGCAATGAGAACTCAAAGAAGAACAGATAAGCATAAAGCCAGGCTTGCTCCACCTGTTTCTGGCTCAGACGCATGCTGGTGGGGTCAGCCACGAGCTTGGAGAGCATGCTCTCATAGTCCTGCCAGCTGGTCGGATCCAGCGTGAAGCCTTTTTCGGCGTAGTGGGTCTTGCCGGTGACCACCACTGGCAGCCCGGTCATTGCCATTTCCAAGCCGACGGTTGTGGTGTAGACGATACCAAAGTCGGTTGCCTCCACCAGGTCGTAGGTGTTGGTTTCATCCCCTGGGCGCACCAGGTGTATGTGTTCCGGCAGCTTGGGGAAGTTCTGTTCAATCACATCTACCATCGAGGTGCCGTGGGCCCAGCGTTCGCCGGGATGCACGCGAATCACCAGCTGGGCTTCGGGGTGATCCAGAAACCAGCGGATGGTGCCGACGATCATTTCAGCCATGGTGCCCGAGATGCGCTGGCGTCCGAGCGTGAGGCTGTCGCCGAGCACGTTGGTAGCCAACAGCGCCACAGGGCGCTCATCCAGCCCCAGGGCCTGGCGCACTTCAGAGCCACCGCGGGCGGGATTTTGTTGCCACTGACGGGCGAAGTCCCCCCATAGTTTTGCGTTTTTACGCGCAAAAGCAAGTTCTCCCACCGCTTTTCGCGCGGCTTCGGGCAGCGGCTGCCCGCCCAAGCCCTGCCAGAGCTCATCGGTGTGGTGGCTCATGATCTCGTCATCCTGCGCCAGCCAGATGCGTTCGCGCTGGTCGGCAAATTCAAAGGTAACTGTCCGGATGTGGAGCATGCGGGCGATCTGGTAAGCCACGCCCATCTCAAGGATCGTGCCGTTAGGAATGATCAACACATCCGGTTGGGAGGATGCCAGCCAGTCGTAGAGCGCCATGGCTGCCTGGGTATTTCGCTTCAGGCGCAGCTTGTAGAGCTTGCTATGCGTGTCGGTTTCTTCCACCTGCAAGGTGTACTGCGTGTCGTAGTCTGAGACCTGCCGAATGATCTCCTTTAACTCTGGAGGATAGTCTGACAATTTCACTTTTTCATCTGAATTGTTGAGATAGGAGGGGAAATCCATCAGAGGCACAATGCCCATCACATCGCCAGCGGGTAAAAGCAGATGCTGGCTGTAAAGATGCTGCATGCGCAGATCAAAATCGGAGATGGGTTTATCCCACTCGGCATAGGGCAAATAAGCCAGTTCCACCTGGTGTCCCTGCCCGGTGAGCGCCAGCGCCACCAGTCCAGCCTGCTCGATCCAGTAATGCAGCGTAGCAAAAATGCAGACCCTTTCCGGCGGGTCGGCCTTAAGCCCAAATTGTTTTACCTCTGCCACGGCTTGCGGCAGCACTTCCTGCAGCCCGGCGAGCTGGTAATGGGCGTTCCAGGGCTTTTTGGAGCCCTCGAAGATATAGTATGCTTCCGCGGCAAACGGCAGTTTTCCGAGCAGATTTTTCAGGAGTTTTTTCATTAAGCGCTGCCTCTCTGCTCAATTTCCCATCCAAGCACGGGGCGAACAGGACCCGGGCGGGGTTCAGGCCAGTGGGTGCCCGGGGCACCGGAGGCGTCCACGGAGAACGACAGCGCCTGGTCATCCTGAAAGTAACGCCGGATGCCGTAGGAGCTGGCATTAACCCCCAGCAAAAAGCGCCCTTCGTTGAGCGTGTCGGGTGGGATCGTGCAACGGCTGGTGTAGACGCCTTTTGGACGGGCTGTGTATTCTTTGAAGAGTTCTTCTGAATCGATATCAAAGCTGGTAAAGACGGGTTCACCACGGGTGGTAAAGAGATAATACCCGACCCGCAAACCAGTGACATCCTCAGTGAGTTCATAATCGATTTCAATGCGAATCGGCTCAACACTGCGCACTGAGTCCGAGACCTGGCCGGCCTTGTCCAAAATGCGGATTGCCAGCGGTCGGAAAGGCGCGCTGGAAACAGGCACCTCGTCCTCCTCCCAGAAGCGTTCGCCCAGTTTGGAAAGACCCCGGTTGAGGTAAAAATCGACCGCCTCCGCTGAGGGCGCGCGCAGCAACACTTTGCCCTTGTCGAGCACGATCGAATCCTGGGTGAGGCGCTGGATGGCGGACATATTGTGGCTGACGAATAAGACCGTGCGCCCGGAATCGGCAACATCGCCCATCTTCCCCAGGCACTTGCGCTGGAAGTCCGCATCGCCGACCGCCAGCACTTCATCCACCACCAGGATTTCAGGCTCCAGGTGGGCTGCCACGGCGAAAGCCAGGCGCAGGTACATGCCCGAGGAGTAGCGCTTCACGGGCGTGTCGATAAACTTTTCAACTTCCGAAAAAGCCACGATTTCATCGAAACGGGCTTCGATTTCTTTCTTGTGCATGCCGAGAATGGCACCGTTAAGGAAGATGTTCTCGCGCCCGGTCAATTCCGGGTGAAAGCCCGTGCCCACCTCAAGCAGCGAGCCAACGCGACCGCGCAGCTCACCATAGCCTTCAGTTGGATCAGTCACGCGAGAGAGCACTTTGAGCAAGGTACTCTTGCCGGCGCCGTTGCGCCCGATGATGCCCAGGGCTTGCCCGCGTTTGACCTCGAAGTTGACGTCCCGCAGAGCCCAGATGTGATCGGTGTCATTGGATTGGTTTCGTTTGCCGCGCAGGGTGCTGCTGATGCGCGCCGCCTGGGCGGTGATCAGATCGCGCAGGGTGTCAGTGCGCTGCTGGGCAGCGCCGATCTTATAGCGCTTGCCAATACCACGAACTAAAATGGATAAATCGCTGTCCATCATCACACCACATCCGCAAAAGTTTTTTCCATACGCCGGAAAAAGAACAAACCTGAAACGAGCAAAAGCAATACTGCCAGGCTTGAAATCAACAAGGTCACGTCCGGCGGAGAGCCGCCAAATAAGGACCACCTGAAACCCTGCACCACTCCCACCATGGGGTTTAGACTGTAGATATACCTGAATGTACCTTCGGGGATGGTGGTGATGGGGTAGACGATCGGCGTGGCGTACATCCAGATTTGGATCAAAAAGGGCACCATCTGCTGCACATCGCGATATTGCACGTTGAGCGCCGAAAGCCACAATCCAACTGCCATAGCTGCCAGAACGCTAAGCAGGGTCAGCGGAATGACCCACAGCACGTTCCAGGTGAGGGGAATCTTATAGATTGCCATGGTGATGAAGAGCAAAACCAGCGAAATGGCAAAGTCCACCAAGGCGGCCAGCACCGAACTGAGCGGGATGATCACGCGCGGAAAGTAAACTTTTGTGAGCAGGTTGGCATTGCCCACCAGGCTGATGCTGCTTTTCTGCAGCGAAAGCTGGAAGAGATGCCAGGGCAGTAAGGCCGAAAGCGCAAACACAGGGTAGGGCAAACCGTCCGACTCAACCTTGAGCAGGATGCCGAATACGACCGTCATGATGGCGGTGGTGAGCACGGGCTGCAGCACCGACCAGGCAATGCCGAGTACAGCCTGCTTGTAGCGCACTTTAATATCGCGCCAGGTTAAAAAGTAGATCAGCTCGCGGTAGTGCCAGAGCTCTTTCAGGTCGATCCCCAGCCAGCCTTTGGCAGGCTTGAGGGTTACCACCTGGGCGGCAGCGTTCAGATTAGCCTCTGCCATGCGCTCTCTCGTTGGCATACCAGGCAATCGTGCGCTTGAGACCTTCTTCGAAGTCGGTTTTGGCTTCAAAGCCGAAAGCCTCACGGGCGCGGGTGGTATCCAGTTTGCGGCGGGGCTGACCGTTGGGTTTGGAAGTATCCCAGCGGATCGTGCCGTTGAAACCGGTCAGACGCGCGATGGTTTCGGTCAGGTCTTTAATCGAGATCTCAAAACTTGAGCCGATGTTGACCGGTTCGGAGCTGTTGTATTTTTTGGTAGCCAGAGTTATACCCTCTGCTGCGTCTTCCACGTAGATGAATTCCCGGGTGGGACTGCCATCGCCCCAGGCAACGATCTCGTTCGCGCCCTGTTCTTTGGCTTCAAGGTACTTGCGGATCAGAGCCGGGATAACGTGCGAAGTGGCAGGATTGAAGTTGTCGCCCGGACCGTATAGGTTAACCGGCAGCAGGAAGATCGAGTTGTAGCCGTACTGCTCACGATAAGCCTGCGACTGCACCAGGAGCATCTTTTTTGCCAGCCCGTAAGGGGCGTTGGTTTCTTCGGGATAGCCATTCCAGAGGTCTTCCTCTTTAA
This sequence comes from Anaerolineaceae bacterium UBA6105, assembly GCA_002423495.1. GTDB lineage: Bacteria > Chloroflexota > Anaerolineae > Anaerolineales > Anaerolineaceae > Mesolinea. Next base: position 84,943 of record DIWN01000098.1, read on the forward strand.
AAGGAATGGGGGTGTATTTGGGATAGGCGCAAATAGTTCCAATCGCCACGAACTTTTCAACGCCTTTGAGCCAGGCTTGGTGGATGAGCTGCACGCCCATCATCAGGTTGTCGTAGAAGAATTCGCCGGGCTTCTCGCGGTTAGCGCCTATGCCGCCGACTTTGGCTGCCAGGTGGATGATGATATCCGGTTTGGCATTGTCGATCATGCGGATGATATCGGCTTCGCGTACAAAGTCGTATTCGGGATATTGCGGCACGAAGATCTCGCGCGCGCCGTGCTCCTTGAGCCTGCGGATGAGGTGCGTGCCTAAAAATCCGGCTCCGCCGGTAACACAAATACGTTTAGTGGCAAGGTCAAGAGCCTTATCCATGTTCGCCTCCAGAGTAGATTGGATATGAAGATGTGGAATCAGGCACATCTTCAGGTAATATCAGTGCACGTTTAAGGCCCTCAATACTGATTTTAGGCGCATTTATTGACTGGGTCAACGCAACACCATGTTCAAGGCAGGTAAGGCCAATTACCTCAGCAATTTCGCCTACACCGAGGATGTGAACCTCGTTATAGCCGGCAGCTTTGAGCTGTTCAAGGCAGCGGTTGCTGCGCTCGCGTACCCGGCGGTAAAGGTCAAAGGAAGTCTTGATGTAGTCGACGGTCA
>DIWN01000069.1:0-2990 GCA_002423495.1 Anaerolineaceae bacterium UBA6105
ACGGGGTTTGGATACGGTCCCCCGTTCCTCGTCTCCCGTCAGCCGTCAGGTTCCGAAGGACTCCGATCTGTTTTAGAGGAGTTGAGCAGTTCTTTTAGTTCGCTCACAGAAGTCACCGGTCTCTTGCACACAAACCCCTCACACACATACGCCGTGACCTTGCCATCCAGCATCGGGCGATCCTGTAGCAGCGCAGGGCTGCCTTCCGGAAGCGGCAAGCCTGCCGCGGCTACCACGGTGCTGGGGCGGTACATTCTCCGGATCTCACGCAGAAATTCGGCCATCTGGGGATCCTTCGGATCGCCGATCAGGGCGATCTGGCGGGTTTTGTTCTGGTAGAAATCGGCGGCTGCGAGCCAGCGGCTGAAGGCGGTGGGATACTCGGCTACCATGCCCGCCACCTTCGCTATGGACTCCTCTGCCAGGCGCAGCCATTCCTCGTCCTCCGAGAAGGCTGCCATCTTCAGCAGGGCGTCGGTTGCCAGGGCATTGCCGGACGGTGTGGCGTTGTCCTGCAGATCTTTGGGACGCAACAGCACGGTCTCGGCCGCGCGGGGGGTATCGAAAAAGCCACCGTTTCCGGAGGAATCATGAAACTGCTCGATCATCTCTGTGGTCAGGGATTGGGCGGCTGCGAACCAGCGCGGGTTGAAATCCGCCTGATACAGTTCCAGCAAACCCAGGATCAGGGCGGCGTAATCCTCCAGGAAGACTTCCGGACTGGTCTGCCCCTGCCGCCACGAGCGCCGCAGTTGACCCTCCACCCGCATCTCCCGCAGGATGAAGTCGGCGTTGCGCTGGGCAACCTGCAAATAGGCGTCGTTCTCCAGGGCGCGCGCGGCTTCGGCAAAGGCTGCCAGCATAAGTCCGTTCCAGCAAGCCAGCACCTTGTCATCCGTGCCGGGGCGCACACGCTGCTCACGGGCTGCCAGAAGTTGTGTGTGACGCTGCGCCAGTCGCGCCGGGATTTCGGCCGCCTGTATCCCAAAGCGCTCAGCCAGTTCAGCATCGCTCACGACCCGTTGCAGCACGATCATGCCTTCCCATTCTCCATGGGAGCCCGCCGAGGTCAGTCCATAGGCCGCTTCAAACAACTCGTCCCGCTCCCCCAACACGGATCGGATCTCGTCCAGCGTCCAGACGTAGAATTTGCCCTCCACGCCTTCGGAGTCGGCATCCAGGCTGGAGTAGAAACCACCTCGAGGATCCAGCAACTCGCGCTGCACGAAGCCGAGCGTCTCTTCCACTACCTGAAGGGTGTGCGGCTCGCGCCTGATCTGCCAGGCATGCAGGTAGGCGCTGGTCAGTTGAGCGTTGTCATACAGCATCTTCTCAAAATGCGGCACCAGCCAGTGGACATCGGTCGAATAGCGCGCGAATCCACCGCCCACGACATCGTACATCCCGCCGCGTGACATAGCGTCCAGGGCATGTTGTACCGTCACCAGGGCGTTGGGATCCCCTGTATGATAATGGCGTCTCAAGAGGAAGTCGAGCGCCATCGGCTGCGGGAATTTGGGAGCGCGTCCCCAGCCACCATGTTCCCCATCATAGCTGCTCAGCAATGCCCGTGTGGCTTGCTGCAGGGTGTCTGGCGTGAGGTTACCTTCCGATGCATGGCCGCTCTTTTGCTGCAGGAGCGCTTCCAGAATACGCTGCCCGGACTGGATGACCTCGTCGCGCTGGTTGTGCCAATAGTCCGCCAACGCCAGCAGCACTTCGTGAAAGGAGGGCATCCCATAATGTGGGCGCGGCGGGAAATAGGTGCCGCCATAAAACGGGACCAGATCGGGTGTGAGGAAGACCGACATCGGCCAGCCACCCTGACCGGTAAAGGCCACCACCGCGGACATATAGATGCCATCCAGGTCGGGACGTTCTTCGCGATCGACCTTGATATTGATGAAGTGCTGGTTCATTTGCGCTGCGATGTTGGGGTCCTCGAAGGATTCGTGCGCCATAATGTGGCACCAATGGCAGGCAGCATAGCCAATACTCAGGAAGATCGGTTTGTCCTCCTGTTTGGCGCGCTGCAGGGCTTCAGGGCCCCAGGGGTACCAGTCGACAGGGTTATCAGCGTGTTGCAGCAGGTAGGGCGAGGTTGATTGTGCGAGCCGGTTGGGCATAATTACCTTTCATCGTTGGTCACGGAGCATGCACCTACGCGTTATTTTTCCTAACTTCTAAAACCTGATCCCTAACGCCTACAAGGCTTCCAGCTCATCCACCAACCCGCTGACAACATCGAAGCCACCCTGCCAGAATTTGGCATCAAACACATCGATTCCAGCTTCCGAGAGCACCTGCACCGGCGCTTTGGATCCGCCAGTAGAAAGGATCTTCGTATAACGCGGGATAAAGCTCTGACCTTCCTGTTTGTATTGTTGATACAGAGAGAGCACCAGTAGTTGACCGAAAGTGTAAGCGTACACATAGAAAGGTACATCATAAATATGCGGGATCGATACCCACTCCCAACGGAATTCATCACTCACATCCACCGCTTCGCCAAATTGATCTTTCAGATTCTGCATATAGGCCTGTGCCAGGTCATCCACCGAAGCGCCTTTCTGGATCATCTCATGTGCCTGACGTTCAAACAGAGCAAAGAAAGCCTGTCGCATGATGGTGGCATACGCTCCATCCACCTGTCCGAAGAGGATATCACGGCGCACACTCTCATCCGTCTCATGCTTGAGCATGTGGTCTACCAGTACCATTTCGCCAAAGGTAGAAGCTGTTTCCGCCAGCGGCAAATTCGAATGGAAGGTGAAGATGCTGTGGTCAGCGGCCAGCATTCCATGAACAGCATGCCCAAGTTCGTGCGCCATTGTAGAAACATCATCAGCTTTGCCCTGGTAGTTCAACATCACCCACGGGGTCAGGTCCGGACCGGACGGCCAGCAGAAGGCACCACCTTGCTTGCCTTTACGCACCTCACTATCCAGGTGATTCTGGGCAAAGACCCGCTCTGCCATTTCTGCAAATTT
>DIWN01000069.1:3016-5769 GCA_002423495.1 Anaerolineaceae bacterium UBA6105
CCAATCAGTTTCGCTTTCAGTTGGAAAAAGCGCTGAAACACTTTGGCGTTCTTCTGGCATACATCCAACAACGTGTCGACCACAGCATCCGGAATATCGTTAATCAGGTTACGGGCAGCAATGGGTGAGGCGTGTTTACGCAGGTTGACCTGTTCGTTACGCCAATCGCGCACCAGAGTCTGGTAGATCTGACCCAAAATCGAACCATCATCGCCATAGACCTTGTAAAGCTCCTGGTAAGCTCTGGCGCGCAGGTCGGGATCGGCCGTGCGTACATACATCATCAACTCGCCACGAGTCAATTCCTTCATCTCGCCATCCACTTCCAGCTTGAAAACGTAGCGGTTGGTCAGGGAGGAGTACACCATCTGCAATGCGCTCTTCCCGGTGACATTCTTGATGTTAATGATTTTTTCCTCTGGCTCACTCAGTGTATGTGGAATGAAGAGGCGCATAGCCTCAAGCCAGTAAGCGTAATCTCCACTACCCTCTACCAATTCCCTGGCTTTCGCTTCCGGCAAAGCTTTCCACCACAGGTTGAAAAACAAAATACGATTGGACATTTCTGCAACGAACTGCTCCACCCTGGCCATCAGGTTTTGTGCAACCTGGTTTTGTGTATCCTCAGAGAAATATAATCCAGCAAAGGTATAAATCTTTTGCCCCAGTACGGTGTTTTTATCCAGTTCTTTCACGATCGAAAGGAAAGTCTCCAGGCTGATGTCATCTGTCAATTCAGGGCGGCGTTTTTCTAATACCTCTACCTGTTTTTCCAGTTCGACGAAGGCAGCTTCCAACTCTGTTGACTTTGGTTCCGGAAATAAATCCTCCAGGCTCCAGCGCGTTTGTTGGTATGTCATGATTCTAAATCTCCTTGTGCTGATAAATATTCACGTAGTTGTTGTCGCAAGCGGTCTATTGGATAGCGTTTCCCATTGGTCTCATCGTGATAAAACCAGGCTGTCCATCCATTGACCGGACCATTCTTTAACTGTCGTCCCAACTGATGGATTGATCCACGTTTACCATCCAGTACCAGTGATCCATCTGCCATTACCTGAGCAGTCAGGTCGCTGTTTTCCCCAAAAAATAACAATGTCCCTGGCTTCAGAAAGCCATTTTCGATCAACTCACCAAACGGCAAGCGTGGTTCGCGACGCGGATTAATCTGCGACAGCAGGAAGTCTTCACCCAGTGGTGTCACCCCGGCAATTCGTTCGCTGGCAATTCGTACATAGGACTCCTCGCGCTCAATCCCTATGAAGTGCCGGCGCAGGAGACGCGCTGCTGCCCCGGTGGTTCCGCTACCAAAGAATGGGTCGAGCACCACATCACCCTCATTGGTACAAACCTGTAACACCCGATACAACAGCGCCAGTGGCTTCTGCGTGGAATGCGCCCGCGATCCGTTTTCCTTCAAGCGCTCCTTGCCACTGCAGCGCGGGAAGTACCAATCACTGCGCATCTGCAGGTCGTCATTCATCATCTTAAGGCTATGATGATTGAAGGTGTAGCGTACTCCATGTTCTTTTTGTGCCCAGATCAAAGTCTCATGCGCATTCGTCAGTCGCACCCCACTGAAGTTTGGCATCGGATTTGATTTCACCCAGACCACATCATTCAGAATCCAATAACCCAGATTCTGCAGGACGGTTCCTACCCGATAGATATTATGATAACTACCGATGACCCACAAGGTGCCACCCGGTTTCAGGATGCGTTTAGAGGCTTCCAACCAATCATGCGTGAATTGATCATACTTTTGGAAATCATCAAATTTATCCCATTCATCATCAACCGCTTCGACATACGATGAATCAGGACGATATAGTTGTTGTTTGAGCTGTAAATTGTAGGGTGGATCTGCAAAAATCATATCCACCGAGTCAGGCTCCATCTGGCGCATAACTTCTACACAGTCCCCGAGGATGATCTGATCTTGGTCAACGTCATATCGATTCATATGCTTTATTGTACTTGAAAAACCCTGCAAAACCTGAATTTGTGTCATATAATAAACTGTTATACTGGAAAAAGCCTTCATTTTTGTAATGTTTTACACATGTTTCCTTTCTGAATTAATGGTTGACTTTATTTGAAACCACTCTAAAATTGAATATATCTTTTCTATTGGATTCTTGTGATTTTTATTCTTAAAACGGTTTGGATGGATTTATTTATGGAAAAATCAATTTTTCATGTTTTTCCGTATCCCAATTTTCTGGAGGTAAGATGAAACGAAAGTTTTTTATTCCCATATTGCTTATTATGTTGTTGTCATTAGCTTGCAATTTATCGGCTGACAAAATCTCTCAAGAAACGGATGAACCAACTCGCGTGGCAGTGTCAGAAGAACCAACCAGCCAACCAGATCCTGCTGCACCTGTGGAACCCGTACAACCAGTCGATGAGAGTGGCGCAGCCAAAAGTATTGACGATGTGCGCCCGGCTGTATTCCAGTTATTCGCGACCGGCACCTACAATGATATTGAACAGGGATTGGTATTGAACGCTGAATGGGGTGGGTCTGGCTTTTTCATTGATCCTTCCGGCATCGGTGTAACGAACAACCATGTGGTTGCTGGCGCAGCCATCCTGAAAGCCTATGTCAACGGCGAGACTACCCCGCGCAATGTGCGTGTGTTAGGCACTTCTGAATGCGCAGACCTGGCTGTGGTACAGGTGGAAGGTAGTGATTTCGCCTACCTGGATTGGTATGAAGATGAAGTCAAGACCGGTTTGGATGTATATGC
>DIWN01000012.1 GCA_002423495.1 Anaerolineaceae bacterium UBA6105
ACCACTTGGCAACACCCGCAAGTGAATTTCTATTTTATCTCAAAAGTCATTTTTTTGAAGGGTAAACAGGAAATAACATGAAATCCAGAAGAAAAGAGACTGAGAAATTTATCCGGGGAAGAAGGAATTCGTTTCAGTTTGCCTTCTCGGGATTCTTTTATGTGCTCAAGACGCAAAAAAATGCCTGGCTGCATCTGGCAGCAACGGTTGTGGTGGTGGTGCTTGCCTTGTGGCTGCAAATTGAGCGGCTCGAATGGCTGGCAATTCTGTTGGTGATCGGGTTGGTTTGGATGGCGGAGTTTATGAATACGGCGCTTGAAGTGATTGTAGACCTGGCAAGCCCAGAGAAACATCCTCTTGCAAAAGTTGGCAAGGATGTCGGCGCGGCATCTGTCTTGATTGCCGCAATTTTGGCTGTTATCATTGGTTTCACCGTGCTTTGGCAACCACTCCTTGGAAAAATAGCATTAATGTTTGAATAAGCTTTTTGATTGAAATTGAACCTAAATACTTGTATACTGGTACAAATTTACCGGAGGATATTATCTAATGATTGAAGAACCTATCAACGTTACAGATGCCGCTTTTCAGAAAACCGTCATCGAAAACACTTTACCTGTTATAGTCGACTTTTGGGCACCCTGGTGTGGTCCTTGTCGGATGGTTGCACCAACTCTGACAAAAATTGCCAAGGAAAATGCTGGAAAACTGATTGTAGCAAAAGTCAACACTGATGAAAATCAGGAATGGGCTGGCAAGTATGGAGTGCAGGGCATTCCCACCATGCTGATGCTCAAAGATGGCAAGATTGTCCATCGCCAGGTTGGCGCGCTTCCTGAGCCAATGCTCAAAGATGTCGTCAAGCAATTTTTGGAAGTCTGCGAAGCTCAAAACTAAGTTGATCTATCCAATATTAATGAGGTTGGTAAAATTGCCAACCTCATTTTTTAGTTAAATTTTGCTAAAAGCAGATTTGTTTTGAAACTAGGTTTTTTCGCGAACAATCTCAGCCCCAAGCCCACGCAACTTTTCCTCAATGCGTTCGTAACCGCGGTCGATTTGGGCAACATTGCGAATCGTTGAGATGCCATTTGCTGAAAGAGCGGCAAGGACCAGGGCGATACCAGCGCGAATATCCGGGCTGTCTAGTTTTTCTGCATTCAGGCGGGTAGGTCCATTGACAATGCATCGATGTGGGTCACACAGAACAATCTGAGCGCCCATTGAGACCAATTTATCGGTGAAGAACATCCGGCTGGGATACATCCAGTCGTGAAAGAGGATCGTACCGGTGGACTGGGTGGCGATCACGATGGCGATGCTCATCAGATCAGTGGGGAAGGCAGGCCAGGGCATCACGCTGATCTCAGGAATGGCATTTCCCAGATCAGGTTGAATCACCAGGCGCTGATTGGCACCTACGAGGATGTCATCCCCGATGAAGGTCAAATCGACGCCCAGCCGTTTCAGGACCATCTTGATCATCGAAAGATGTTCAACGCCTGCGTTTTTAATGCGAATTTCGCCGTGGGTAACAACGGCCGCGCCAACGAAACTGATCACTTCCAGGTAATCAGGACCAATGGCGAACTCGGTTCCGTGCAAGCTTTCTTTTCCCTCTATGACCAGCGTGTTAGAGCCGATGTTTTGAACATCGGCGCCCATCGCGTTCAGCAACTTGCAAAGCTCCTGGATGTGAGGTTCGGAAGCGGCGTTTCGTATAGTCGTTTTACCCTTGGCAAGGACAGCCGCCATGATCGTATTTTCAGTTGCGGTCACACTGGCTTCATCAAGCAGGATGTCCGCTCCTGTCAGCCTTTCAGATTTGAAGTCAAACACCCCATCAAATTTAAAATTTGCGCCAAGCTTTTCAAGTGCCAGGATGTGCGTGTCGACCCGGCGTCGTCCGATCACGTCACCTCCGGGGGGAGGCAAAACCAAATCGCCAAATCTGGCAATCATTGGACCAGCCAAGAGAATTGAAGCACGAATTTGGCGGCAGAGGTCGGGATCAAGATCTGAAGGGCAAATGTTTTTTGCCTGAAAACGCCAGGAGGAGTTGTTTTCCAGTTCTTCTATTTCCACGCCCAGACTTTCAAGGAGCCTACACATGGTTTGTGTGTCTTTGATGTTGGGCATGTTGTGCAAGATGACAGGTTCCTCTGTAAGAAGACAGGCTGCCATCATGGGTAATGCTGCGTTCTTGTTGCCAGAAGGCTGCATCGTGCCACGCAATGGTCGTCCCCCAGTGATAACTAATTTGTCCATCAGATCTCCATTTTTGTATTTAATCTATTGAATTCGGGGACCAGCTTCCACTACTTCCCGGGAGACCGAATCCACGTATTTTTTGAAATTCTCAACAAATTTTTGCGCCAGCTGGACTGCTTCTTCTTTATAGGCGCTTTGATCGCTCCATGAAAGCTCCGGATTCAGGACCTCTTGCGGCACACCAGGAACCTCGTTGGGAATTTCCACCTGGAAGATAGAGTGCGTGTGGGTCTCCACGTGATCCAAAGCACCACTCAGAACGGCAGAAATCATTGCCCGGGTCAAAGGAAGGGCTATGCGCTTACCAACACCAAAGCCACCGCCGGACCAACCAGTGTTTAGCAACCACACTTGTGTGCCGTGTTTGGTCAGTTTTTCAGAAAGTAATCTGGCATACACAGTCGGTTTAAGCGGCAGGAATGGATCGCCGAAACAAGTTGAGAAGGTAGCCTTCGGTTTATCGCCAAGACCGCGTTCTGTGCCAGCCAGCTTGGAAGTGTAGCCGCTCAGGAAGTAATACATTGCCTGGGCGTTACTGAGCCTGGCCAGAGGAGGCATGACGCCAAAAGCATCAGCAGTCAGGAAGAAAATGTGATTTGGATGTCCACCCATACCGGAAGGCTCGTAATTGGCGATGAACTCCAGAGGGTAGGAGGCGCGGGTGTTTTCTGTAATTGCGCTGGAGTCAAAATCGGGGTGATGATTCTCATCAAGAGGGACATCTTCGATCAGGCAGCCAAATCGGTTGATGGCGGACCAGACCAGGGGTTCGTATTTTGGGTTAATACGAATTGTCTTGGCGTAACAACCGCCCTCAAAATTGAACATACCATTATCACTCCAGCCATGCTCATCATCGCCAATCAAAGCGCGTTCTGGGTCAGAAGAAAGCGTGGTTTTACCAGTGCCGCTGAGGCCAAAAAAGAGAGAAGTACTGCCATCCTGACCTTTATTGGCTGAACAATGCAGGGGAAGAATACCTTTTTTTGGAAGCACGTAGTTCATGAAAGTGAAAACGGATTTTTTGATTTCACCGGCGTAGAGCGTGCTGCCGACCAGGATCTTTTTGGCATCAAAGTTCAGGATTACCATTGCCGGTGACCGCAAACCGTCTGCTTGCGGGTTTGCAGCAAATTGTGAGGAAACTAAAATGGTGAAATCCGGATCTATGTGCGTTTCACCCGACTTTGATTCGATGAACATATTTAAAGCTGCCAGATTTTGCCAGGCAAGATCTGTAATGACTCTAACCCGGGCAGTGTAATCAGGATCGGCGCCAACAAATACATCCCGAATGTAAAGCCGCTGGGTGTTCATTTTTTGCACTAATTTAGCTTGCAGTTTAGAGAATTGCTCCTCGGAAAGAGATTCCGTGCCAGAAGCAAACCAAAGATCGGGGTCGCCATTTTCAATCAGATATTTGTCGTTTGGAGAACGTCCAGTATAGGGTGAATTGTCAACGACCAAAGCACCTGAATCACTGAATTTGCCTTCACCGTCCAGGATAGCCTGCGTGATCAGATCCGCCCTGTCAAGATTATAACGAACCTCTTTGACTTCACTTAACCCTAATTTTTCCAATTCAGATCTTAATGCTTCGTGCAGTGGTTCCATGTACCTTCCTCTTAGTTATTTTGTGTGGTGAGACTAATGAAAGAATTCATCGCTGGTTTTCCGTAGATAGAGGACGAAAAGTCAGTCAATTGCAAAACGGGGAAAAAGCCACGCGTGCTGATGCCGCTGACCCAGTCGCGTGAACTTAAAACTGGGGTATAGACCTGGTAAAAATAGTCTTGTGATGCAAGATCCACATTACCGGTGCCATATTGCGAGTTCAGGGGGCTGATCAATGAGCGAGTTGCACTTTCAGAATCCAAACGGCTGCTTGTCAGTGAGGCTGCGTTCAATCCAAAGAACAGAGGCTTATCGACGGTCTCATAGAACTCGTACACTGTTCTATCCAGGTAAGACCCAACTGAATATTGATCGTACGTATAGGGCTGCAAACCTTGGTCACTCAAAGTAAGATAAAATCCGTCGACCTTGTCAAAAAAACTGAAGTTAACAAGATTTCCGTCATCGGCAGGAATGCCAAAAAGCAGCTGACCAGTGTAATAAGTGTTCACTTTATCGAGCAGGTCTGACCATAACTGTTCCGCAGTTTTAGGCGTGCCAAAGTTCGATCCGACGGTTTTGATAGCGCCGGGAAGGCTGGATTCTACGCCGCTTCCTCCAAGAATAAGTTGGTCAATTCCGTTGACATTCGCAAATTGACTGTAACTCATAATAAAACGTTCATAATCGGCATACCATTGCTGCCACCACAACAGATTCCTTTCGGAATTCAGCCACCAACTACTGGGGGAGGCTCCGGGGAACACAACTTGAGGGTAGAGCGCGACGGTGAAGCCGTTGGATTTTGCAAGTGAAACGACTTCTGCTAATTCGGTCAAAAGCATAGAAGAATTTGCATCAAACTCAAGATGTGGTAAGCCTTTTCTTTCGATCAAGTTCCATGAAGGTGTGAGAACCAACCAGTTGACACCGTATTGTTCAAGGTCTTTTGAAATTTGACGATGACGGCTGATAAAACTGGGATGGTAACCTGGCATCAACTCAACCCCAACCAGCCGCGAAGCTTCTGCCTGGATTAATTCGATTGGCGTTGTCTTGCTGAAATCCCAGAAAGTCCAGCTTTCAATCTGGATTGTTTGAGGCGCATCTGATATGTAATCTACCCTGTAAGGATTCGCGCTGCTGACAGGATCAACGGAAAGATCTGCCTGGTCATTTCTGGTAAAACGGTAAGTGACCGTGCCAAGGCTGGAACTGCCAAAGAAAAGGAACATCCACTCGTTATTGTCCATATGCCACATGGGAATGGGTTGGTGGGCATGATTGGTAAAGAATTGGATGCTCACGCTATCCTCAGGTGGTGTTCCATCTGGTGCCCGGGCGATGATAGTCGTGGGTTTTTGGTCATCGATGCGCCAGTTGGTAACCTCATCTGTGATGATCACATCATGATCAGGAAGGATAAGTGTTCGAATTAACAAAGCTCCATCTTGATCGCGTTCCGCATTAATGTATCCGTTACCCAGGGTGTATTTATAGCGAAAGACATTGCCGGCATGCAATTTGACCTGAATTGAGTAGGTCCCATCTCCATCTCGAGACATTAAAGGCATGCGGGAGGCAAAGGAACCTTGCGAGTATTCATTGAATATTGCACCCAATTGCGCATAGTTTCCTGCTAATCTAATTGGAGCACCAATTGCATCAGATGGCGGGGTAAGGTTTAGGGTGACCGTAATTTCCGGCAGAGGGATCATTTGAATCACAGCAGGTGTTGAAAGTCCAGACACCAGGTTTGCCTGCTGCTGGAATGTCGCGTGGCTGCCATCAATAGATACGGCGCTGATATTATGCACGCCAACAGGTAAATCGTTGAGGACGAACCTTCCGGTCATATCAGTGAAAGTCTGATAACCTGCAATGTTGATCAGAACATCAGGGAGAGGCTGGTTGCTCTTGCTGTCATGGACAATTCCATTGAGATCAGCCGTCTCTCCAGTGTAGGGGGCGTTTGGCCAGGCGGAGACAAAGTCCTTGATCACCTTATTCTTTTGCACCGAGACAATACGGTAACCGACAGGAGCGCCATCCGCTCTTTGTTCCGGAACTTCCAATGGGGCAGTCATCACGTAACGGTATCGCAGCGTGGCATTCTCGGGCAGATTCAATATTCCGCTGAATGTCCCGTCCGCCTGGCGTGAAAGCGAGGTGCGTTCAATGTTGTAGAGCATACCGCTTACTTCGTCAAAAACGTCCACAGCCAGTTGGGTATCAGCAGATGCAGGTATCCGCAATTCCACGTTGAATTCCTGTGGGATCAAATCTGGTGTGACTACTTTTTTAGGAATTTCTGGACTTTTTGTGGGGATTGGTTTATCGGCTGGATCAATTCGAATTACACAACCAAATAAAAGACTTACCGCCAACAAACTCAAGGGCAGCCGGAGGTATTTTTGAATTTTTCTCGATGGCATAAGAACCTGCTACTTATTTAGAGTCTGTGTAATTGTCTCGATATTATCCGCAAGGCTCCCTAAGACACCATTTACAAAGCGAGGGGAGCTGTCTGTGCCAAATGCCTTAGCCAGCTCTACCGCCTCATTTATTCCAACTTTCAGAGGTGTTTTCCGGTAAACAGCTACTTCCCACAATGCCAGCCTCAGGATGTTACGATCAATCACGGCAACCTGATCCAAAGGCCATTCAGGAGCATGTTCAGCAATCAGCAAGTCCAATTTTTCTGCAAATTCACGAACTCCCGCTGTCAGCATACGTGCAAATTCATACTGGGCATCATCCAGCCCCATAGAATCAATCCTGTCAGCAACGACCTCACCAAGCAAGTGATCGGTGAGGTCGAGCTCGTAAAGTGATTGTAGGACACATATGCGCGCCTCGGTTCTTGATTTCATTGCACCTTTGCTTCTAAATCGATATCGGTTACATGCACATCTATTCGAGCAACTTCCATGCCAACCATTTCAGTGATCGCCCTTGTAACCCTCTTTTGCACTGTCTGAGCCACCAGGCGCACATTTTCTTCGCTTCCGGGAATAATGTAGAGCTCAACTTCAATCAAGTCTTCCTTTACGGTCACTTTCACACCGTCGTCAGGCACATTACTCAGGCCTTCACGGCTGCTGAGCCGTCTGACACCGGGAGTAGCCAGGGTCGTTAGTTTGGCAATGGTATGCAAAACGCTTGGTGCGATAGTTGTTTTTCCAGTTGTTTCTTCCATGATTTCTCTTTTCTAAGGCAAATAGCCTGTCAATAGAACGCTAAGAAGTGCAGTTTCATCTTTGCTCAAAGGAAAATCTTTTTCCTGGGCAGTAATTTTTTCGAAAAGAGTGTCAAAGTCAATCCCCTCTGGCCAGCCTTCAAGAAAGGTGTTCAGTGGGTCAGGATATCCCTCGGAAGCTTGTTCGGAGATAGGAAATTTCAGATCGACAAGAGATTGTTTAAGTGCTTCATGCCATTTGGCATATAGGGATTGCCAGGACTTGAGACAAATCAGACTGAATTTCGAATCTGTTTCGAAAACAGATTCAGCATCCCGGATCAAGAGAGCACGGGGAGCAACCATTGGGTTGCGAAATCCACTGATCCTGACCTGCTCTTTTACCTCTGCCACTAATTCCCGCCGCAAATCAGCAGGAAGGTCGCCGAGATTTTCAAATATTTTCTGCAATATTTCTTTTCCAAAGTACGGTTCAATAAAGACGTTTAAAGCAATTGCTGGTCTAAACTCGTCCATAATAACTCCTTCTTGCGCGGACTTGTCGCGCGGTAAACACAGGCAGGGCTAATAGTCCTCGTTCTCTCCAGCCAGGTCGTCGTCGTCGTCTTCGTCCTCTTCGACTGCCCAGAGATCTACGTGTTCATCATCCCCGCCCATTTCGTCCCAATCATCCAGTTCTTCGTCTTCCCAGGCTGAACCAGCATGATCCTCCTCATTGGGGGAATAAGTCAGGCAACCTTTGTCAGGGTCAATTTCAATGGCTGCTGCGGTGCAATAGCGTTCGTCCAAAAAAATACAATCCAGATAATGGCAGCGAATTTTGGGCATTTTCATAAACTCCATAAATAGTTAGATATTTTCGCAGGCATTTTACCTTAGGAACCATAAACCGTAAAGAAGGGCAATCTACCTATCCAGGTTTGACCCGGATAGCCTCGATCACATTTGATATGTTTTCGAGTCTGGAAAGTATACGGCTTAATTGCGAAATGTCCGATATTTCAATAACAAGATTTATCTTTACAACGTGCTGCTTGGTACTCAAAGACAGGTCCACCAAGCGGGCAGGCTCACTAGCGAGCACATCAGAGATATCAGCCATCAATCCTTGCCTGTCGTAGGAAGTAATTTGGATAGGGACCGGGAAAGTTTGGGTTGCGCTGCCCCAGTCAACTTTTATCAAACGTTCTGTGTCGTTGACGCGCAAAGCGTTCGGGCAGTCGGAGCGGTGGATAGTGACGCCACGCCCGCGTGTGATGTAGCCAATAATTTCATCACCAGGCATCGGGTTGCAGCAGCGGGCAAAGTTGGTTGCTAATCCTGATAGACCTGTGACAGTAATTGAAGTGCTGTCTGCACTGCTGCGGCGGGCTTCAGGGATCAGCTCATCAAGTTCTGCGAGGCTTGGTTTGCTCAGCTCTTCAATTTTGGTGATGAGCTTTCCCATCGGGATGTCACCACAGCCGATGCCGACGTATAGGTCATCAAGCGTCCGTACATTGAAGCTGGGCACATAGTCGTTCAGGTCAATGTTGCTCAGTCCGAGGCGCTTGAATTCTTTTTCGACAAGCAACTTCCCGTGTTCCAGGTTTTGTTCGCGGGCTTGCTGCTTAAACCACTGCTTAATTTTTGCGCGGGAGCGACTGGACTTGACCAGTCCCAGGTTGAGATTGAGCCAATCGCGACTTGGACCTCCACGATTTACAGTCAGAATTTCAACCTGATCTCCGGTTTGCAAGGTGTAGTCGAGCGTTACAAGCTTTCCGTTTACTCTTGCCCCACGACAGCGATGTCCAATATCCGTGTGAACCTGGTATGCAAAGTCAATCGGGGTAGAACCTTTGGGGAGGTCAATCACATCGCTTCGGGGAGTCAGTACATAGACACGATCGTGAAACATGTCCGATTTCAGGCCATCTAGCAAAGATGCGCTGTCGTCAACTTCCTGAGACCATGCGAGAAGATTGCGCATAGATTGTACTTTGCGTTCATAATCGCTCGAAAGGGCAGCTCCATTTTCCTTGTAGCGCCAGTGCGCAGCAATACCATACTCGGCGTTATGGTGCATCTCCCAGGTGCGGATCTGAACCTCAAGAGGTTTCCCGTCGCTATAAATCACAGCGGTGTGCAGTGATTGGTAGTTGTTAGGCTTTTTTGAAGCGATGTAGTCATCGAACTCACCTGGAATTGGCTGGAAATGCATGTGGATAATCCCAAGAACCTTGTAGCAGCTCTCAACGTCATCCACGATTGCCCGCACAGCCCTCAAGTCCCGGATCGAGTCAAAATTTTTGCTCTTTCCCTGCATCTTACGATAAATGGAATAGATGTGCTTGGGACGACCCGAAATATTTGCTTTGACCTCTGCGCTTACGCAAAGCTGTTGCAAGTCAGCTACAATGCGCTCTATTTCTTCCAGGCGCTTCGTTCGTCGTTGGGTGAGATGCTCAGAAATTTCTTTGTATTTTTCAGGATTTGTATACCTGAATCCGAGATCTTCCAACTCCCATTTGAACTGCCAGATGCCGAGGCGGTTGGCCAGGGGAGCAAAGATGTCAAGAGTCTCCTGACCAATAATGCGCTGCCTGTCCGCTGGCAAAGAATTCAAAGTTCGCATGTTATAAAGGCGGTCTGCCATTTTGATGACCACCACCCGAATATCGTCACCGATTGCCAATAGCATTTTCCTCAGGGTTTCTGCCAGACCCTCAGATAGCTTCAACTCAGAGAGCGGTATTGAGGGAGCTAACGGGGTCCGCTCCGGAGGATGCTGGTCTGCCCGCGAAAGTTGGGGCAGTGCGGTGATGCGGGTGACATCCTCTACAAATCCGGTGATGGTCCGCCCAAATTCCTTCCTCAACTGTTCAACAGTGGTGGGTGTGTCCATCAGGACGTCGTGAAGCAAGCCGGCTGCAACAATGTTGGGTGAGGCTTCAAGTTCAAGCAGGATATTGGCCACTCCAAGACAATGCGTGAAATATGGCAAACCATTAGCACGGGTCTGATCTGAATGCGCATTTTCCGCAAAGCTGTACGCTTTTTGAATGAGCTCACGTTCAGCCGCAGAGTAGCTCTTTGGCAGTTTGTTGATAAATTGATCTCTATCCATGATTAAGCTAATTGTAAGCCACAATTCAAAGCTTACTTAAGCTTTTCCATGCTTGTCCATTCCCTGTTGAGGCGCATACTGTGAAGGCACTGCCGTTCTTGCTCGAACAATGTTCCCTGGATTAAATGAGTCAGGAGTTGTCCAACACCAGGACCCAACATAAATCCCTGACCGCAGGCGCCTGTCGCAAGCAGAAAGCCTTCTAAGCCCTCAATTTCCCCTAAAATAGGGTTTCCATCGGGGGTCATAGGGTAAGTGCCCCGCCAGGTGCGCCTGACCCTGCAGTTAGCCAGCTTTGGCATGGTTTCGATCAAGCGTCTGCTTGAAAGGGGAAGGAAAGCGCTGGTGTCTTTGTCCAGAAATCCCCAAATCTGCGGGTTGGGTGTCACGCAGAAAATGATCTTACCGGTTGGATGCTGATAAAAATAGAAGTTGCTGGAGCCCGGTCTGGAGCGGATATCCACGATCATCGGGCTGAACATGGGTTGAACTGCCTCAGTAATGCCAGCTTCGTGCGCGTCCGGTCTGACAGGCAGGTCCAGCCCGACCATGCGACCAATCTCAGCAGACCATGACCCAGCGGCATTGATAAAGCAATGGGTTGAATAATGTCCCTTGTCAGTTGTAACAGATTGCACCCTGCCTGCTTTGGTTTCAATGCCGATTACATTTTCGTTGAATTGAAAGACCGCACCCCGCCTGGCAGCTTCCTGGTGGAAGGCAAAAGAGGCTTTTAGCGGGGACGCTGAGCCGTCTTCGGGGGAGTAGGTGCCTCCGCGTAAACTGGCTGGATTAATGTCGGGCACGAGCTCCAGGAAGGCATCACGATCAAGCCAGTTGATGTTCAAACCCAGGCCGCGTTGCATATCGAGCAGGTCTTTCAGTGTTTTTTCGATGACATCGTCATAGGCAACAAAGCTGTACCCACCGGCTCTCCATTCAATATCCTGCCCATATTCAGCCTGCCAGTGCGAAAAGATATCGATGGCGGTGGAACAAAGTAGGATTTTTGCAGGGTCCGAATGGGTGGCACGGATACCGCCGATGGCGTGCTTGTTGGAACCCTGTCCCGTGCTGGGGCGGGAATCGATTACTAACACCTTAAAACCTGCTTGCGCAAGGAAGAACGCGGTTGGGGTACCGATTGAGCCGGCACCTGCGATGATGACATCAAAGTTCGTTTGGAGGCTCATGCGCTCTCTCCCTCATTATCAGTCAAGTTCGCCAGAACCCTGACAGGCATTTCAATGAAAACCGGTCTAACCGGGGTTTCCGTGACCTCGGAGAGTGGAATGCCTTCCGCGAGATACATGCGCTTGATCATGTTCAGGCATGTTTTACCTCCGCAAGCGCCCATGCTGGCTTTGGTCACAGCTTTTATTTGGTTGATGTCGCGCATGCCTTGGCGGATCAACGCACGGATTTCACCTGCTGTGACCCTCTCACAGCGGCAGATAAAGGCATCATCAGCAAGATTCTCGGGATGTTCTGTGTCAAACTCAAAGGGACTTGGTTCTATCGTTTCTATGATGCGCAGCCCGGAGACTTGTTTGGCGATCGCGCGCGGCACTTCCACTGTCAGCAGGGATGTGCCATTCTCAAATTCCTTGATCTTCTTGATGGTTTTGATAGTTGCCTTGCCAAAAGACATTCCTTCCGTGCTGGTTAGCTCAATTTCATTCCCTACGGCAACACTTGTCGGGTCTTGCTCAAAGGGCAGGGTTACTAACGCGTTTTCATTGCCCTTGCGATAATCGACGAGTGTAACCGCCAGGCCTGGGCACACCGCCACGCATCGCCCGCAGGCAATGCAGCCTTTTTCTGCGAAGTAGTCCACTTCAGGCAGGTAGCGTATGTCTGATGGGTCCACGTGGATCAGGTGACGCGGGCAAACTGTAGCGCAGGGATCACAGGGAATTTCCTGCGTGCAGTGCATGATCGGGAAAACGCCTTCCTCAAGCTCAGGAATGTTTGGTTCAGTGACCTCTCCTGGGCGGGATTTCAGGATTTCTTCGATCGCAGCCCATTCAGCAGGTATTTCCTCTGTTTGTTTGCCGAGAAATCCCGCGATCTTGCGGCCTGCAATCTTGCCTGAGAAAATAGCCGCCGAGGCTTCGGCGATTTCTTCGGCGTCACCAGCTGAGAAGACTGGCAAGCCGACAAGCTCTGCCTGGCTGGTGAACTCGTTTACGGGGTCAAGACCGACCGCGATCAAAACAGTGTCACAATCGTATTGCTGCTCCGTGCCTGGAATAACTTTGAAATCCTTATCTACTTCAGCAATGACCACTTTTTCAACGCGATCCGTCCCAAGGGCCTCAACAATCGTGTGGGAGGTGAAAACAGATACGCCAGAGCGAACTAGTTTGTCTTTGTGCACTTTATAGCCGCCGCATTCGGGAGCCGCCTCAACCAAGCCGCAAACATGAATACCCGCTTGAATTGCGTGGTAGCCGGCAATCAGCCCCACGTTACCCCCGCCAATGATGAAAAGATTCTCACATGGCCGCACTAAATCACGGTTTACCAGCGTCTGAAACGCGCCGGCGCCATAGATGCCCGGAAGGGTGTTGCCCGGGAATGCCAGGCTTTTTTCGCGCGCTCCAGTGGCGATAAGCAGCATTCTGGGATGGATCAGAACGTAATCTTTCCCTTCCTTGTAAACACCAATGGATTTATCCTCAAACACGCCCACAGCCGTACTGTTCTCCCAAATTTGCACCGAAGTATGTTGACAAAGGATGGCTTCAAGTTTTTTGGCGATGTCGATGCCGCGCGTGCCGGCGTAGACCGCTTCGCTTGAGCCAAAGAAACGGTGTGTCTGCAAGACGAGCTTGCCGCCAAGATGTGCCTTATCGTCGATCAAAATCGTACTAACGCCAGCCTGCCCCAACTCAATCGCAGCCGAAAGACCAGCAGGACCTCCTCCGATGATCAGGACATCAGTGTCATATTTCGGTGTAGGCTGAGTTTGGAGGTTGTCCCAGGATTGAACATCAGGTAATTTGGGCAGACCATCCGCAGGAAAAACCTGCATTCCGCGTTTGACAGCGGTCATACAAGCTTTGACCGGGAGCGTGTCGGCAATCACCATGCACTGAGAACACTGCCCATTGGCGCAGAAAATGCCCTGGGGGGAATGGTCTTTGGGGTGGTGTCCGAATATGGTGACGCCACTCGCCATGAGGGCGGAGGAAATCATTTCACCTTCCTTTGCCAGGAAGGTTTGGTCTTGCCAGTAAAACGGAATGTCTGCTACAGAATCATCAATCAGAATTGGGTGAGCCTTGATACGATTCTCAGTCATAAACTCCTCAATTGTTCAGTTTCAAGGGATTATGATACCACCAACAAGGCGTCAATCGAAGATTTGCTGGTATTCCTGGTCCAACTCGTTGTCGCTCAGATGCGAGTAGCGCTGAGTGACGGCGATGTTGGTGTGGCGCGCCAGTACTTGCGCGAGTTTGAGGTTGCCTGTGCTGCCGAGGATCGTGGTCACAAAGTAATGGCGGAAGGAGTGGGGAGTGATGGTGCCGACGGCTTCTTCTCCAAGAGATT
This sequence comes from Anaerolineaceae bacterium UBA6105, assembly GCA_002423495.1. GTDB lineage: Bacteria > Chloroflexota > Anaerolineae > Anaerolineales > Anaerolineaceae > Mesolinea. The sequence continues at coordinate 13,752 of DIWN01000012.1, forward strand.
CCCTTACACGCTGGTTGACGATCTCCCGACCGGTGGTGGTTGAGATCGGCTTGACCTTCTTTCCTGCGCCGCGGTCATGACGCGCGAACACCGGTTGAGATGCCAGCGCTTTGCCGCTGTTGCCATCCAGACTTGCCCGTTCAGAAAGGTACAGCTTGAGGGCGTCCAGGCTGCGTTTTGAAAAGCGCACAACCGCTTCTTTATTGCCTTTGCCGATCACGATCGCGCGATGTTCGAGCCAATCGATATCCCCGCGGCGCAGATTGCAGGCTTCGTGCACACGCAGGCCGGTGTCGGAGAGAGTGAGGAGGAAAGCCCGGTCGCGTAAATTGATCAGGCGTTCAGATTCTTGTTCAGCGGGTTTTGAGGTCAGCTTGGTGGCATAGTCCAGCACGCTGTCGATAGCGCTTTTGGGGAACTGAGGCAGGCGGATGCCAGGCCGGCGGGCGCGCTGCTTGATGAGGAGGCGGATGCGGGGGAGGTTGACCGGCGCAAGGTTCTCTCCTGCGATGAATTCAAACAGGCCAACGACAGAGGTGACGTAAACCTGCTCTGTGGCAGAGGAAAAGTCCTTGAGGGCTGTCAGAACCCAGATCACAGCTTCTTCCGGCAGCGATGTAACGTCAGCCTTTTCTACCTCTATTCCGTTATCCTTCAAAACTTCGGTGAAGAGGTTCATCGCGTTCGTGTATGTGCGAAACGTATTCGCACTCCGCGAAAGCTTGATGGAGTTCAGGTATTTTTGGATACATTCAGCGATTGTTATTTGCATGTTAAGCCCGTTATTAGCATTATATTGCGCATAGTATAATATATTTATCCAATTTATTCAATAGTCCGAACTAATTATAATCGTGAAAGTACCGGGATATGATTAAAGAGGGTGGTAGTTTTAATACAGGTATTAGGTAAATTGATGGCTATAAAGGATTAATGATGATCAAGACGGAATGCACGTTTACGAGTGGGACGGATTGGTTTAGGCTGAGGGCTTGCGGAATACTGATCAATGACGGCAAGGTATTGATGATCCGGAATGACAGCGATCCGTTTTATTACTCAGTCGGGGGTTGCGTGGAGCACGGCGAGAGCCTGGAAGAAGCGGCTGTACGCGAAGTCTGGGAGGAAACTGGCTGCAAGTTTGAGATAGAGCGCCTGGCATTCATTCATGAGAACTTTTTCCGCGGAATAGCTGGAACGATTGAAGGAATGAGCTGTCATGAATTGGCATTTTACTACCTGATGAAGTGGGATCCCAATTGCATGATTACTTCCAACAGCAAATCCATGGGAGGTTTACCGGAACGCCTGGAGTGGATCGAGATTACGCAATTGAACAATCAGAAGATGCAGGTGTATCCGACATTCTTTGCTAAAGATCTTTTTCATCTTCCATTACGCGCGAAACACATTGTGACGTACGAATCATCTAACGTTTAATTTATCAAGAGCAGCATCCACAAGAAAAAATCTGTTATTCCCCGTTGATAATGCTTGCGATAATGATACTTATCATAACCATAAGGAATTATTTTCTAACCAAGCCTCTCACCCACCGATTTAGCTCTCAAAAACGCCCAGTTATCAGGCTGTCACTTTTTGGAATGTTTCAACGCGTTCCACGCCCCGACCCAGGGTTCGCCAATCCGATTTTTCTCCGCAATCTTTACTTTACTGAAACGCTGCCCCACTGAAATGGCTTCTGTTGCGATCTCCGCCCAGTTCTGCGCCAAAACTGCAGCTTTTAGGCGCGCGTGGCTGCCTTCGATCCAAGCCCATTCCTGGCGGAACTGATCCGCCTTCACCCAGTAATCGCGCTTTTCCCAGGCCAAAACAGCCGTGTCGATGGTTTCATTGATCTTTTCCAGCGCCAGGACAATGTATGCGGCCATATCCAGGCTCTTTTCGTCCGGGCTACCCTGCTGCATCAGCGTCCGGATAGCGAGAACGATCGAGCGTGCTAAGCGATTGCGCAGTGTTGTACCACTTTCAGTTGTTTTTATTGCCATAAGTCACCTTTATAAAAAATCATGCGCAATTATACCCAACTCCCCCACCCTATCCCAATAACACTGTAAATAAGATGTACATACTATGTACAATGTACTTTCTTACCCCAAAACCTTTTGCGAAAACTGAAAATTTTCCTCTTCCGAAAATCCAATTATCACTGTATAATCTAAGCATCAGAATTATCTGATACAAACTGAATATTTATCATTAGAGGCGCGGCGGATTGTGTAGGAACTTCGCAGGATCCCAGGACTGGGAGAAGGAACGAATTATCCGTCGCCGAAGGGTAAAAGGAGAGTCCTCTCCTCCGCCTTGGTGAGCCTAACGAAGTTCGGCCACTGTCATGCGATTGCATGGAGCGCTATGTGTCTTTGCCAACACATAGCGTTTTTTAATAATTAGGAGACTGCGATGAACGAAGTAATCATAAGGCTGAGAATTGGAGCGGAAAACGCTCACTACGGCGGTGGGCTTGTGGACGGAGCTTACCTTACCAAGCTTTTTGGCGATGTGGCTACGGAATTGTTGATCCGGCGCGATGGCGACGAGGGACTTTTCAGAGCTTACGATACCATCGAATTCCTTGCGCCTGTGTATGCGGGGGATTTCATCGAAGCCAAAGGTTGGATCACCAGCGAAGGCAACACCTCGCGCAAGATGGCTTTCGAAGCCTGGAAAGTAATCGCGCCAAGGCCTGACCTTTCCGATTCTGCCGCTGAAGTTCTGGCTGAACCCGTTTTGGTCTGCAGAGCGAGCGGCACCTGCGTCACCCCGAAAAACAAGCAGCGTCTGGGCTGATCTCAGGCGGAATTTACCAAGGAGAGAGACATGAGTGCACACAAGGTTATCATAACCGCGGCAATCAGCGGCGCTGAAGTCACCCAGGAGATGAACCCCGCTGTCCCCTACACGATCGATCAGTACGTGCGCGAGGCAAAACTGGCCTGTGAGGCCGGTGCGGCCATCATCCACTTGCACGCACGCTTCGATGACGGCACCCCCACCCAAGATCGGGAACGCTTCAGGTTGATCATCGATGCCATCCAGGCAGCCTGCCCCAACGTCATCATCCAGCCCTCCACCGGGGGCGCGACTGGCATGACTGCCGAAGAGCGCCTTCAGCCAACGGAACTGAACCCCGAAATGGCCAGCCTGGATTGCGGAACGATGAATTTTGGTGGAGATGACATCTTTGTCAACACCGAAAACATGATCATTGAGTTCGCAGCCCGCATGCACGAACGCGGAATCAAGCCCGAACTGGAGTGTTTTGACAAAAGCCATGTCGATATGGCCTTGCGTTTGGTGCGCAAGGGTCACATCCAGCCCCCACTGCATTTCAACCTCGTGCTGGGTGTGAACGGTGGAGCCGCGGGCACCCCGCGTGACCTGCTATTCCTCAAAGAATCTCTGCCAGAAGGCGCCACCTTCACCGTTACTGGAATTGGACGCTGTCAACTGGACATGAACGTGATGGGTATGCTTTTGGGCGGTCACGTCCGCGTGGGTTTTGAGGACAACCTGAAGTACAACCGGGAACGCAACGCCGTCTCAAATGCAGAGTTCGTCGAGCGGATTGTCCGCATCGCGAAAGAACTGAACCTGGAAATTGCCACGCCGACAAAAGCCCGCCAGATTTTGGGTATGCCCGAGCGTGTAAATTAGTCTAACTTATCTATGGAGGAATTGTTTTATGGCAATGGGAAATAAGTATGGTGCGCACCGCGTGATCGAGCCCAAAGGGCTGCTGCCGCAGGCCGCGCAAAAGATCGACAACACGATGGAAATCTATGACAATGAAATTCTGATTGATGTTTCGGCATTGAACATCGACTCTGCCAGTTTCAGGCAGCTTTGGACTGCGTCCGAGCAGAACGAGGAACGATTGAAGGAGATGGTGTTGGGGATCGTCGCCGAACGCGGCAAAATGCAGAACCCGGTAACCGGCTCAGGTGGCATGCTGATGGGAAGTATCGCTAAGATCGGCTCTGCACTCCAGGATCGCAAAGATATCAAGGTTGGCGATCGCATTGCCTCCCTGGTCTCTCTTTCTCTTACCCCCCTCCATATCGATGAGATTCTGGCGGTTCATCCTGAAACCGACCGCGTGGACATCAAAGGGCAGGCCATTCTTTTTGAGAGCGGCATTTACGCCAAACTTCCAGACGATATGCCCGAAGCCCTCGCCCTGGCAGCCCTGGATGTTGCCGGCGCGCCGGCTCAGACAGCGAATATCGTCAAGCCTGGAGACTCAGTCCTGATCCTTGGCGCTGGCGGCAAGAGCGGCATGCTCTGCGGCTACGAAGCAATGAAGCGTGTGGGTCCATGTGGTAATGTGGTTGGTATGAGCCGCAACAACCGCTATGAAAAGACCTTGCTTGACAATCACTTTGTGCACAAGTACTTTGTGGCTGATGCAGCCAATCCCGTGGAAGTGCTTGAAAAGGCACTGGAATGTAACGGCGGCAAGGAATATGACGTTGCCATCAACGTCGTCAACATCCATGGTACGGAAATGTCCACCATTCTTCCGGTGCGGGATGGCGGTCTGGTTTATTTCTTCAGCATGGCTACCAGCTTCACGCGTGCCGCCCTGGGCGCTGAAGGCATCGGCAAAGACGTCACGATGATCATCGGCAATGGCTACACCCGCAATCATGCCGAGTTCACATTGCAGGTCTTGCGTGAATCCAACGCTTTGCGTGAGATCTTTGAAAAGAGTTACATCTAAATCTGGAAAATCAAGACTGCTGCTCAGGCAGCAGTCTTCTTCAGAAAAAAAGGAGGAAGGAAATGAAAGCTGAAGAAAAATATATCAATATGAGTGGCGAAGCCAGGCGACGGCAACTCTTCCCGGAGGTGTCGGACGAACAGTGGAATGACTGGCACTGGCAGGTTTCCCATCGTATTTCTGACGTTGACACACTAAAAAATTATCTGCCGCTCACAGCTGAACAGGAAGAAGGCTCAAGAAAAGCGCTTGAAGTCTTCCGCATGGCGATCACTCCCTATTACCTGAGCCTGATCGACCCCGATGACCCTCACGACCCGGTAAGAAGGCAAGCTGTGCCAACAGGCGATGAGGCGTATCGCAGCCCGGAAGATCTGCTGGACCCTCTTGAAGAAGATGGGGACTCCCCTGTTCCNNGCCATGTACTGCCGGCACTGCACGCGCCGCCGCTTGGCTGGTCAGAAAGATGGCGCCCGCACACGCGCGCAAATCGATGCGGGGATCGACTACATTCGGAATACTCCGGAGGTACGGGATGTTTTGCTTTCGGGCGGCGATGCGCTTCTGATGAGCAACGAACGCCTGGAATATATCCTTTCCAGCCTGCGCACCATTGATCACGTGGAAATCATTCGGATTGGCTCACGCACACCAGTGGTTATGCCTCAACGCATCACCCCTGAGCTGGTTGAAATAATCCGTAAATACCACCCGGTCTGGCTCAACACGCACTTCAACCACTACAATGAAATCACCCCCGATTCCAAACGGGCTTTAGCCATGCTTGCTGATGCTGGTGTGCCGTTGGGTAATCAATCCGTCCTTCTGCGAGGAGTCAACGATTGTGTGCACGTCATGCGAAAACTGGTAAACGGCCTGGCGTACATCCGCGTGCGTCCATATTACATTTATCAATGCGACCTCTCTCTCGGACTTTCCCATTTCCGCACACCCGTTTCCAAAGGTTTGGAAATTATTGAAGGTTTACGAGGGCATACTTCTGGCTTCTGTGTGCCGACTTTTGTCGTGGACGCTCCTGGAGGCGGAGGCAAGATCCCGGTCATGCCCAATTATGTCATTTCGCAAAACCCCGATCATGTTGTGCTGCGGAACTTTGAAGGCGTGATCACCACCTACAAAGAGCCTGAAGAATACAGGAGCGAGTGCAATTGCCCGGTCTGCAGAGGCGAAGAGGAAAATAAGCTGATTGGTGTTGCCAGTTTGCTGGCTGGTCAACAAATGACCCTCGAGCCGGTTGGTTTGTTGAGAAATCGAAGGAAGCACAAGGAATAGACGGCGGTTGGCATGGACGCGTTTGTGGCAGGATCAAGCACTGATCTGCTCCAGCTGACAGGGTTACAGGACCTGCAATCGCTGGCTATCATTGGGCTGTCAAAAAATGCCGGCAAAACGACCTGCCTCAACCACATTGCTGCAGCCTGGCAGGATTCTTCTCAATCGCGGCCTTTAGCGCTCACCTCAATCGGCAGAGACGGCGAGTCGGAAGATATTCTGAGTGGCTACGAAAAGCCGCGCATCTATGTTCCGAAGGGGACATTGATAGCTTCTGCGCAAGGCGCGTTGCAACACAGCGATGCCTTGCTCGAAATTCTGGAGCTTAGCAAGATCAGAACGGCCTTGGGAGAAGTGATCGTTTGCCGGGCGCTCAGCGACGGCTATGTGGAATTAGCAGGACCCAGTGTGGCAGAAGACATTCAACCCATTGAAAATCTGATGCGTCAGCACGAACCGGAATGTCTTTTTATCATCGATGGTGCTCTTTCGCGCCGGTCACAAGCGGGCTCGGGAATGAGCGAAGCAGCTTTTCTCTGCGTCAGCGCAGAAACCTCCACAGACCCTGAAGCCCTTGCTGATAAGACCCATTTTGCGTTGAATTTGCTTCAGACGCCTGCCCTTCCACAGGATATGGCAAACCTGTTTGCTCAAGCAAATAAATCGCATCCAAAAAAACGCACAATTATGCTAAACGGCGAGCGTTTAAATCTGCACATTTCAACTCTTGATACGCCTGCGCTGGTTGGATATGGGAAAGATATCGCCAATGCGCTGCGGCCTGGCACACATTTTATCTACCTGCAAGGCGCGTTGACAAATCAGGTGCTTCAGGAACTGCTGAGTGAGACACATTTCGCCAATTTGACACTTGTTGTCGAGGACGGTACACGCTTATTCATCAAACAGAATAGTTTTCAAAAGCTCCGCGACCGCAAAATTGAGATCGCGGTATTGCACCCCTTGGATGTGCGCTTGGTTTGCCTCAACCCTACCCGGGCTGACGGGCAGTGCCTTGATTCGCAGCCCTATCTTGCGGAAATGCGCAAAAAGCTGCCTTTACCCGTGGTCGATTTGGGCCCAAAGAATGTGTGAGCCTGCCATGCAAACTTCAGTCATGATTTCCCCAGAATTGATAGACGATTTAGGACTGCACAAGGTCCTGGAGGCCTGCCGCTGCCGCTCACCTCAAGGGAATAAGCTAAAGAATAGCCTTAAGTTCTTTTCAAACGATTCCAAAAATGAATTACAAGAAGAACTGGATGCTATTAACCGCCTGCTTCCGTTGGTCAGGGATAATGACCCTCTAATAAGCGAAGCGCAAACAAGCCTTTCGCGACTGCGCGAGCTAAAAGGCACTCTTTCAAGGCTCGAAAAAGGCAGTTTGCTTAATGACACCGAATTTTTTGAGCTGAAAAGCGCTCTGTCAATCTTTGATCGCCTGGGTAATATGAAAAGCATCATCAATGCTGCCGGGGTCAATTTTGATGACACTCAGCCTGCTGCAGGTTTGCTCGACCCAGCCGGCACAGGAAGCCCCGCCTTTCACATCTACAGTGATTATTCACCAGAGCTTGGCGAAATCAGAACAAGAAAAAATGAACTCGAAAAAGAGATCAGGCAATCAACGGGTTCCCAACGCAAGACCTTGCTGACTCAACGCGCGCTGATAACAGCCCTAGAAGACCAGGAAGAAGAAAAAATTCGCCGTCAACTTGGCAAAAAACTGGCAGCGTGGCTTCCACAAATACGCAACAACACGCAAAGTTGTGCCATGCTCGATTTTCGTCTCGCGAAAGCCATCCTGGCTTATAAATGGAATGGCTGCCTGCCAGAGATTGTTGATCAGCCTCAAGCAGCAATACTCCAAAACGCTATTCATCCGCTGGTGTCTGCAATGCTGGAAAAACAAGGGTGGTCTTTCACGCCGATTTCAATCGAACTACGGCAAGGCGCGACTGTTTTGATGGGAGCCAACATGGGCGGCAAGAGCGTCGCCCTCAGGACCGTCTTCTTAGCCTTGCTGATGACCCAACTGGGGTATTTCCCGATTTGTGAGAGCTTGCAAACGCCATTATTTGACTTTTTTGCTTTCGAATCCAGCCGTGAGGGCGATCTGCATCGGGGCCTTTCCTCTTTTGGTCTTGAAGCTGTTCAGATCCGCAACCACCACCGTAAAAGTCAGGCGCAAAGAGGTTTGATCCTGATGGATGAACCCTGCAGGGGAACAAACCCTTCTGAGGCAACAGCAATCGTGCAGGCTCTTTGCAACATCTATGGTACGTCAGATAGCACCTTTTTCATTGCGACCCACTATCACGTCAATCCAGCTCCTGGAATTCGGTTCTACCAGGTAAGGGGCATAAACCCGGATGCCCTGTCCGAATTGCCAAACTATCTTACTGAGGATTCAAAAATGCCTGAAGCAAAAGAGGGTTTAGCCGCTGGTTTATCAAAAATGTCTACGGATTTTAACCATGAGGACCTGACCCGCGTTAGAAGAATTCAGAGTCTAATGGATTATCGTCTCGAGGAAATTGATGGTGTGCATCAACCGCCATCAGGAGCAATTAAAATTGCTGAACTGCTTGGAGTAGATGAAACATTACTGCGGGAAATGAAAGCAGCCTGGCAGGAGGAATAATGGCAACACTGAGAATAGATTGGGACAAGGTTTCGCGGGCTCGGGAAGCAGCAAGGCAAATCGCTGATGACGTGCATGCCTACACCCGGCAATTCACCACTACTACTATTGAGCGCTCAATTTGCCGCCTTTTTGGCATTGACGGGGTCGATCCAATGGGCGTTCCTTTGCCGAATGTGGTCGTGGAACACCTGGTCTCCCGCCAGCTGCTTGGTTTTGGGGCAGCCTACTGGTTAGGGCAAGCCACCATTTCGCTTGGCAAAGAACCTCAGGAATTGGCTGAAGCGGTCGCACGGGGAGAACTGGATCTCACCCAGACAGAACCGGTTGATCTTTTTGAAATCGAGCTTTGGGCAGAAAAAAAGGCCGAAGAGGCTGTTGCAAAAATTCATCACAATCGCATTATTCGGGAAGAAAGACTGCTCGAATTTGGTGATCATTCAGGACCTTTAATCTACGTAATTGTTGCCACCGGAAATATTTTTGAAGATATCGTCCAGGCCAAGGCAGCCGCTATGCAAGGCGCGGATATTATCGCTGTCATCCGGACAACCGGGCAAAGCCTGCTCGATTACGTCCCCTTTGGCGCGACGACAGAAGGTTTTGGCGGTACGATGGCAACCCAGGAAAACTTCCGCCTGATGCGGGCTGCGCTGGATGAGGTTGGTGCTGAATTAAAACGCTACATACGTCTGTGTAATTACTGCTCCGGGCTTTGTATGCCTGAAATTGCCGTAATGGGCGCCATGGAGCGCCTGGATGTGATGCTGAACGATGCCCTCTACGGCATTCTTTTCCGCGATATCAACATGCAGCGTACGCTCATAGACCAGGAATTCTCGCGCCTGATCAACGCTGCCGCTGGAATCATCATCAACACCGGTGAGGACAACTACCTGACGACCTCCGATGCCTATGAGGAAGCGCATACTGTCCTGGCCTCGCAGCTGATCAATGAGCAATTTGCCCTGAAAGCGGGTTTGCCTGAAGAGCAGATGGGTCTGGGGCATGCCTTTGAAATGAATCCCGAACTAAAAAATGCCTTCCTCTACGAGCTTGCCCAGGCGCAATTAGCCAGGCAAATCTTCCCCAATTCCCCCCTCAAGTACATGCCACCTACCAAGTTCAAGACAGGTAATATTTTTAGAGGGCACGTTCAGGACGCACTTTTTAATATTGTCACCGTGATCAGTGACCAGCGCATTCACCTGCTTGGAATGCTCACTGAAGCCATCCACACCCCCTTCCTGGCGGACCGCGCCCTGGCTATAGAGAACGCGCGCTACATTGCCAATAGTTTTGCGGATTTTGGAGAAGATATTGAGTACCGTGAGGGCGGAATTATGGAACAACGCGCCGCGAAAGTACTTGATGCCACGCTTGACCTGCTTCAGAACATCCGGCGTGACGGTCTTTTCAGGGCTATTGAGGATGGTATTCTGGCAGGTGTCAAGCGTCCATTCGAAGGCGGTAAAGGGCTTTCGGGAGTAGTCGTCAAAGAGGATCGCTACTTTAACCCATTCATTCCCCTGCTGTTGGAAGAATCAAAGGCTGGGTCTGAACGTTACCACCAAACCCAAACCGCACTTAAGGAGGGAAAAAATGAGTAGTGGACGTTATTCAGTGACGAAAACTGATTTCGACAAGACCCTGGATTTGACTCACCTCAAACCCTACGGTGACACGATGAATGACGGCAAGGTCCAAATTTCTTTCACTCTGCCAGTCCCTGACAGCGAAAATGCGGTTGAAGCAGCACGACAATTGGCGCTGAAGATGGGGCTGGTTGAACCCACGGTTGCCCACCACGCCCCATTGGACAAGTCCTTCAGCTTCTTTGTAATTTACGGAAACCTGAGCCATACAATAGACTATACGCAATTACATGTAAATACCGTAGATATCAGCACTATGAGCATGGACGAGACGGATTTTTTCATCCAGCAAAATTTCGGACGTAAGATCAGGGTAATAGGCGCCAGCACGGGAACCGACGCTCATACAGTTGGAATTGACGCGATCATGAACATGAAAGGCTATGCTGGTCACTACGGTCTGGAGCGATACAAGATGATCGAAGCGCTCAATCTTGGCAGCCAGGTCACAAATGAAGAATTTATCCGCAAAGCAGTCGAATTTGACGCGGACGTCTTGTTGGTCTCTCAAACTGTGACGCAAAAGAACATCCATGTCCAAAACCTGACGGAGCTGGTAGAGCTGCTTGAGGCAGAGCGCCTGCGCAAGCGCTTTCTTCTTATAATTGGAGGACCTCGCATCAGCCACGAGCTCGCAAAAGAACTTGGTGCTGACGCAGGTTTTGGTCCCGGCAAGTACGCCGATGACGTTGCCAGTTATATTTGCACTGAACTTGCTGCTCGCAAGGAGCAGATGTTGAAGGCTTAAAATCTACCCCAAGGAAAGGCAGGAGTTATGAGTAAGTTGATCAGTTTAAAAGATGCAGTAGACCTCGTGCGGGATGGCGACACGATAATGGTCGGGGGATTTCTGGCGGTTGGAACGCCTGAAAGGCTCATAGACGCACTCGTCGAAAAAGGGGTCAAGAACCTGACCCTAATCTGTAATGACACTGGTTTTATTGATCGTGGCGTTGGAAAGATGGTCGTCGCCAAGATGTTCAAAAAAATCATGACTTCGCACATTGGTACCAACCGGGAATCCGGTCGCCAGATGCTGGAAGGTGAAACGGAAATCGTGCTCATCCCACAAGGCACGCTGATTGAGCAGATCCGGGCTGGAGGCTTTGGGCTTGGTGGTATCCTGACAAAAACCGGATTGGGAACAGAAGTGGAAACAGGGAAACAGGTCATTGAAATCGAAGGCGAGCGCTACCTACTCGAGAAACCCCTGCGCGCCAACGTTGCTTTACTTTTCGCGGAAAAAGCGGACGAGAAAGGTAATCTGACCTACCATGGTGCCACACGCAACTTCAATCCCTGTATGGCTGCGGCAGCTGATATCGTGATCGCCGAAGCCCAGCAAGTCGTGAAAGTTGGCGATATTTGCCCGGATGATGTTGTGGTGCCATTTATCTTTATTGACCACATTGTTGATGGAGGTGCGCTATGATGGACAAACAGCAATTGCAGGAATTTATTGCCAAAAGAGTTGCCCAGGAGCTCCAGGAAGGAAGCCTGGTAAATCTCGGCATCGGCTTGCCAACCCTGGTGCCAAACTTCCTCCCTGAAGGTAGAGAGGTCATCTTCCAATCTGAAAATGGTTTCATCGGGCTTGGTCCCGTGCCAGCCGAAGACCAGATTGATCCCTGCATTTCCAACGCCGGCGGAATGCCAGTCACCATTATGCCTGGTGGCAGCTTTTTCGATAGTTCTTTGTCATTTGGCATCATCCGCGGTGGGCATGTGGACGTGACCGTTCTGGGAGCATTGCAGGTAGCTGAAAACGGCGACATTGCCAGCTACATGATCCCTGGCAAGTTGGTACCGGGTATGGGCGGCTCTATGGACTTGCTCAGTGGTGCCAAAAAGGTGATCGTGGCAATGGAACACACCGCCAAAGGCGCTCAGAAACTCCTGCATAGATGCACATTACCTATCTCGGCTGTCAACGCGGTTGATTTGATCGTTACTGAAATGGGCGTGATCGAGGTAAGCCATGAAGGTTTTGTGCTCATGGAACAAAACCCGGATTTCAGCCTGGAAGAAATTCAGGCAGCCACTGGCGCCCCACTGATCATCAGCGCCGAATTAAAACAGATAGCCTAAAAAAGATAATAAACAACAAACAAGAAAAAAGCTGCCGGAAACCCGGCAGCTTTTATGTTTTCCTAAATACTACTGAACTAAGAATGTCGCTGAAGCTGTTGCTGTCGTATACCCAGCCTTGGTCACAGTTGCATTCAAATTATAAGTACCAGTTCCCGTCTTGCGCACGTTAAGGCGATAACTGAGGATAAATTCGCCAGTGGTTCCGGTTATACCAGTATAGGTAGTAACGGTGCCATTTGACGAAGTGAGCGTTAGGCTGACAGAGGCTGAAGCAACTGCGGCTCCAGCCTGGTCTTTTACGGTTACCGTTACATTGACCTTCTCGCGGTCAACATAAGATTCTTTATCCGTCGTAATGGATGCGACCAAAGCCTGTTCTACACCTGTTTGCGTGATAGTCACAGTAACCTGTTTAGTGGCACTTAAACCGCCATTATCTGTAACTGTTGCCACAATCGTGTTGGTACCGACTGGAAGATCAGCGGTAATGAAGCTTGCTCCGGTATGGAGCGTCACATCGCCGAGTTTCCAAACAATTGCGTCACTCAGTGAACCGTCTTCGGTATCATTTGCGGTGGCGGTGAAGGTAACTGTTTCGTCTTCCGTAAAGGAAGAATTATTAGCAGGACTTGTAATTGTCAGAGTCGGAGCGGTATTCACGGGAGGTGTTGTGCCGCCGCCCTCATACCCCAGGTATTCCAGGGCTGCCCTGGCTTGCACCAGGCCGTAACCATAGTAAACGTCTCTTCCCGCTACGCCGAGGTCTTGTGCTGTGGCGGTGAGGGCGTTTCTGATTTCAACGTTTGTCAACGATGGGTCATAGCTCCAAACCAAAGCCGCAACCGCTGAAACATGCGGAGTGGCCATGGATGTGCCATCCCAGGCTTCATAGCCGGATCCGGGTTTCTCAATTGCGCTAAATACTGTTGCAGTTAGGCCGAGTTTATTCGCCACCAGGTATTGACCGTCTTCCTGGCTTAAAGAAAGGCCGATGATCGAGGTGCTGTTGCCCTCTCCCAGGGTTCCCAGGAAGGGTCCTGGTTCATTATTATAGACAATCGCTGCAACACCTCCACCTGCCTGCGCATTAGTAACCTTGGTATAAAAGTCAATAATTCCGCGCTCACAAAGCACGACTTTCCCAGACCAGGAACCAACTGAATCGCAGAGTCCACCATAAACCAGCGCACCGTTTGCTGTTCCGAGTCCAGAATATTCAATGTGTAAAACATCATAATCTGCACCATCTACAGTGAGAGTGTTAGTCTCCAGGTAGGGAAGCGTGGAAAGCACAGCCACACCAGGTGCAGCAATTTCCACCTGGCTGTTAAATTGCGAGAAATCAGCTACAACTTTGTTGCTGTCAATCGCTGCCACCGACATTACTGAGTCGTAAGAAGCGGGATAAGAATAAGAACTGACGCCATCATTACCAGCAGCTGCAATGCTGAGCACACCAGCAGCGTAAGCATTAGCAAAGGCTGTCAGTTCGCTCCGTACTGAGCGTGAACCGCCCAGGCTCATGCTGACCACATTCGCGCCAGCAGCCTGGCAGCGGGAAAGCGCGTCAACCAGATTGGAGGCGTAGGTTGCATTCCCGTCATCAGCAAAGAACTTGATAATATGAAGGTTCACAGTTCCAGGCGTTACACCGACCACACCGAGGCTGTTGTTCTCAGCGGCGATCGTACCGCCAACATGTGAGCCGTGCCCAAAACCATCCCGCGCCCAGTTATCATCAACCTGCGAATAACCACCCCCAGCATTTGGCAGGTCTTCATGATCCTGATAGTAACCAGAATCAATGATGCAAAGCGTGCGGTTTGCGCCGGTGGGTGCACCAGCATCCACAACGCCATCGCGGTCTACATCCCATACATCACGCGCTTGAACCATGTCGATACCATAAGGCACGATCTGACCAAGCTCATCCACAACATCCAGAGCTGCTTCTGTTACATGCCCCTCCATTGCGCTGATGGGATATCGTTCGGCATCTTCTTCAACCTCGATGACCCAGGGGTTGTTGAGGATCCCGTTCAGGGCAGCCGCCGGGAGACTGACAACATAGGCGCCAAGCTCAGGAAAATCATAATGGATCTGGCTGCTGCTTGAACTTAAAGCCTTAAAAACTTCAGACTTTCCCCCATCACGGTAGGAAACCCAAACCCGGACCGTATCCGATGGGTCTGCCATAACCGGACTTGCGACGCTGAATAACAGCATCAGTACAACAGATAGGACGAACAGTACTCTTTTTTTGTGCATTTTTTACTCCTTGTTGTTAAAGATGGTTGGAATTTGAACAATTTTACACCTTAATTTCTCAAAGATAGGTAAATTGAATCAATATTAGTAAATTGATAAATCTGTCTTCTAATGGTCAAATATATTTATTTTCTGTTTTGCTAAGAAGATTGGGTTGAGTATCTGTCAGCATTATCCCGTTGATTAAACGAATATGGCTGATTTCAAAAAAAGGTGCAGTTGATGTGAACTGCACCTTACTCATTTTTTAAAATCTAGTAGTTGTAAAATCCCTCGCCGGTTTTGCGTCCAAGCTTGCCGCCCCGGATCATCTTGCGCAGCAAGGGATGTGGGCGGTATTTGCTATCGCCAGTTTCGCTGTAGAGGACTTCCATGATTGCCAGGCAGACATCCAACCCGATCAGATCGCCTAATTCCAAGGGGCCCATCGGGTGGTTGGCTCCAAGTTTCATGGCAGTGTCGATGCCCTCAGCGCTGGCAACACCTTCGGCAAAAATGCCCACAGCTTCGTTGATCATTGGGATCAGGATACGATTGACCACAAAGCCGGCTGATTCTTTGACCTCAACCGGGGTTTTGCCCAGTTCTCTAGCGATCTCAGAAACCTGCTGCACCACCTCCGCAGGAGTAGAAAGCCCAGGAATAACTTCCACCAGTTTCATGACGGGCGCGGGGTTGAAGAAGTGCATCCCAACCAGGGGATGGCTTAAGCCCTGGGCGATTTCGGTGATCGAGAGCGAGGAAGTATTGCTTGCAAATATGCACTCAGGTTTGGCAATTAGGTCTAAAGCTTTGAAAGTTTCCCGCTTGACGGACATCTCTTCCAGTACAGCTTCCACCACCAGGTCACAATCCGCGCAATCTTTGAGCAAACCAGCTGTGATGCGTGCGTTCACCTGATCGGCAGCCGCTTGCTCCATTTTGCCGCGATCAACCCGGCTTTGCAGGCCTTTGGCGATGCGCTGGTGCCCTTTTTGCGCGAGTTCAAGGTTGATATCGGTGAGAATGACTTCGTATCCATCGGTTTGAGCGAACGCCTGGGCAATTCCGCTGCCCATGGTGCCTGCTCCGATCACTGCTACTTTCATTTTTTCTCCTTTTAGCAAAGCAGCCTGAAGTTATTACAGGCTGCTTTTTTGATGTTTATTTGTTTTTGAAGACTTTCTCTTTGCGCTTCTCCAGGAAGGCCTGCATGCCTTCTTTTTGATCCTCAGTCGAAAAACAAGTGCTGAACAGGTCGACCTCGTGCTGGATCGCATCCGCAATCGGCATGTCCAGGCCTTCATTCATAGCGCATTTGATGGTTCGAATAGCTATGGGGGCATTGCCGGCAATGCGATCAGCCATTTTCAAGGCTTCTACCAGTAAATCATCCCGGGGATAAACCGCGCTCACCAATCCGATTTGAAGGGCTTCTTCTGCCTTGACGTTTCTGCAGGTGAAAAGCAGTTCTTTCGCTTTCGAAGTTGAACCAATCACCCGCGCAAGGCGTTGGGTGCCCCCAAAACCCGGCGTGATTCCCAGACCGGCTTCAGGTTGACTAAAGACAGCGTTCTCACTGCAAATTCGGATATCGCAGCTCAGTGCCAGCTCATTTCCACCGCCCAAAGCATAGCCGTTGATGGCAGCAATGACCGGCAGGGGAAAAGTTTCAATCTTTCTGAATAGAGCATTCCCGGTTTCACTGAAAATCCGGGCTTCGCTCTCTTCCATATCGCTCATCTCGGCCACGTCCGCGCCGGCAATAAAGGCTTTCTCCCCTGCGCCCGTGATCACCAGGCAGCGGGTATTCTCAAGATCCACTCTATCCAGAACTTCATTCAGCTCAAGTAAAACAGCCTTGTTGATCGCGTTCAGAGCTTCCGGTCGGTTGATGGTGATCAGCCCAACCTGCCCTATCACTTCGTACTGAATTAGTGCCATACTTATGCCTCAGGTTTCGCAATCGCTGTGGCGCAACCCATGCCGCCACCGATACAGAGTGTTGCCAGGCCAAGTTTGGCGTTTTCCTGGCGCTTCATTTCATGGATCAGCGATACAAGAATTCGGCATCCGGAAGCGCCAATCGGATGACCAAGCGCGACCGCACCGCCGTTGACGTTCAACTTGTCAGTGTCGATGCCCAGCTCACTGATGACTGCGAGTGATTGGGCGGCAAAAGCCTCATTGGCTTCGATCACATCAAAATCCGCGATGGTCTTGCCCAATTTTTCCAACACTTTCTTGGTTGCAGGCACGGGACCCATACCCATAATCGAAGGATCAACGCCTTCCAAAGCGCTTCCGAGCCAGATAGCCTCAGGGCTAACGCCGAGTTCGCGGGCTTTCTCTTCGCTCATCACGACTACGGCTGCGGCACCATCATTGATTGTTGACGAGTTGCCGGCTGTAACCATGCCGTCAGGTTTGAAGGCAGGCCTGAGCTTTGCCAGCCCCTCTGCCGTTGTCTCCCCGCGGATGCCTTCATCTTCAACAAAATCGATCACATCCCGTTTGATGCGTACCTGGACCGCTACGATTTCGTCCACAAACTTACCCTCAGCCTGGGCTTTGGCGGCTTTTTGCTGCGAGATGGCAGAGAATTTATCCATTTCCTCACGGGTAAGTTTCCATTGTTCCGCAATATTTTCAGCCGTGATGCCCATGTGCAACTGGCTGAAAGCATCCGTCAAACCATCATTCACCATCGTGTCTACCAGTTTGCCGTCTCCAAGACGATAGCCAGCCCGTGCCTGGGGAAGCGCATAAGCAGAAGCCGACATATTTTCCATGCCGCCTGCCACCACCACGTCCGCTTCACCAAGCAAAACCATCCTGGCCGCCATGTTGACTGCCTCAAGACCAGAGCCACAGACAACATTGATGGTCACAGCCGGAGATTCAACAGGGATACCAGCGCTTACAGCCGCCTGGCGGGTAACATTCTGCCCCTGTGCGGCCTGCAGAACGCAGCCCATGTAGACCATATCCACATCTGTGGGCTGGATACCTGCCCGGTGGATGGCTTCCCGGATGACGACTTCGCCAAGTTTTGCAACAGGAACGCTTGAGAGCATGCCGCTCATCTTACCTATTGCGGTACGACACGACCCAGCAATGACGATCTTTTTATCCATAAATGAATCCCTTTCAAAAGGATCTGGGGGTGAGATTTGACAGAAAACAAGCGCGGGTTAAGTCAAGGCGAGTTGAAATCTGCCTCCCAGACCGGATTGTTTGCCTGAATTATCCCATAGAATCTGCATTTTTTCCCTCTTTTCTCCAAAAGAAATCTAAAACCTAAACCACCTCCCCCTAATCACCGCGTCAATGAATTTTCATTTCACCAAACACAGGCTTTTCTTGACATTAGAACAATTGTTCTATATAATTAGAACATGGAAAACTCACTGATACCTTTCAGCACTCCCCTGCCCTCCAGGCGTTTTCTGGCGATTGGCGCGCATGCGCTTTCCAACAAAATGCTGGAATTGATCGCCAAATTAAGCCTGATGCAGCCTGTTACTGTGCTGGACTGCGGTAATCGTTCCAATATGTATTCGGTTGCCAAAATGATCCGCCCCTACACCTCCGACCCCGTGCGGGTTATGTGCAATATCCGTCTATCACGCGCCTTCACCTGCTACCAGGTGCTGGCGATGCTGCAGGCTGTAGCTGCCAACCCGCCGCAGGAGCCGTTGGTGGTGCTGGATCTGCTGGCGACCTTTCTCGACGAAGACGTCGAGCTCAAAGACGCGCAGCGCCTGCTGGACCAAAGCCTCGCCTTGCTGACGCAGCTGAGCGACTCGGCACCCGTGGTCATCAGCGTGCGACCCATCCCGCTGATTGCCCATCAGCGCGCCATTTTGCTTGAACTGCTCAAAAACAATGTGGATGTTTGTTGGGAAGAGCCGCTTGCATTGCAAGCCGCACAGCAGATACAAATACCACTTTTTGGCTGAGGTTCTCATGGGACGCACGATCGCTTCAATTACCCAAACCTGGCAGGAAGAAGAAGCCGCACTCAAGCGCTTCAAACGCGCCCTGCGCAAGGACGACCAGATCCTTTTGGATGAACTTCTGGTTATGTCGCGTTTGCATCTGGCTGAAGCCTCCTATGCTTCTAATCTTTACCCGCTGGACATGTACCTGATTGCCATCCTGCTGGAGCTCTACAAACAACTCAAATCCATGCAGAAAGCGCTGCCCAATGCGGACCCTTTTAAAGCCGAGCGCGTTGAGGCAGAAAAGGAAGATGAATTCATTCAACTGCTAAACGCCACCGTCTCAGCCTTATTTGACGCCCCACAGAAGGAAACGGCAGCAGACCTGGTGGAAATCCCTCCGGAAGTGCAGCCCGAGCCTGCCAACGCCTTGAACTATGCTGACTTTGAGGAGGCACCCTGATGACCTTCCGCGGCTGGCTGCTGGACCTCTACCTCAACCAGGAAGAGGGATTAACGCTGTGGTTCATCGGGGAAGATGACCGCCGCGTTTGCTTCAGGCAGGCTTTTCCGGTCAGTTTCTATGCCGCCGGTCCCAACGAGCAGTTGCGCGCGCTCTGGAAGCGCGTCGCCGGCAAAAAGGGCGTTTTGGGGCTCAGCCGCAGGCAAAAACAGGATGTCTTTGTGGCAGACCTGGTGGATGTGATGCAGATTGACATGGACTCACCTGCCAGCCAGGTCAGCCTTTTTCGCGAGATCGAAGCTGAATTCCCCGACCTGACCTATTATGACGCGGATGTCACTATCGGCACGCGCTACATGGCTCGCCATGGCGTCTTCCCGCTGGCACTGTGCGAATTGGAGGTTGACGGGAACCAGCTCATCCAGTCCATCCGCCCTCTCAACACCCGCTGGGACCTGACACCCGACCTGCCGCCCCTGCGCATCTTTGAACTGAAACCGGACTGCGACCCAAACCGCGGCAAGGTACGCTTGCTGCTCATGCGCACAGATCGCTTTGCGCGGCACATCCCGCTGGACCCTGCCGGCGATTACCTGCGACTGATCAACGAGGCACTGGCAGATTATGACCCGGACATTTTCGTCACCGACTGGGGTGATAGTTGGCTGATCCCCTTTCTGAACGCGCAATCTGAAGAAAAAGGCATCCCCTTGCAGCTCAACCGCGATGCCACACGCCCGGTCCGTTGGCAGAAAGAAACAACCTACTTCTCCTATGGTCACATCATCTACCGCCCGGAAGAAGCCCACCTCTTTGGTCGCTGCCACGTGGACCGTAAATCCTCGATGATGTGGTCTGACTACAGCCTGGCCGGCACGCTGGAAATGGCACGCGTTACCACGCTGCCGATCGAAAAAGCCGCGCGTGTCTCGCCCGGGCAGGGGATTTCTGCCATGCAGGTCATCACCGCGCTTGAGGAAGACGTGTTGGTACCCTATCAGAAACGCCAGGTGGAAGAGTTTAAGAGCGGCATGCAATTGATCCAATCCGACCGCGGCGGGATGATCTACCAACCCAAAGTCGGGCTGCACATGGACGTGGCGCAGGTGGATTTTGTCTCAATGTACCCGGCGGTGATCATCAAAGGCAACATCTCGCCTGAGGTACCCCTTCCGGATTTGCTCGATCCTGCCAGGGAAGAACTGGGTGTGGTGCCGCTGACGCTCAAACCCCTTTACCAAAAGCGCGTGGAAATCAAGCAGAAGATCCGTCAATACCCGCCGGATCACCCGATGGTCGCGACACTGAAAGAGCGCGCCAATGCCCTGAAGTGGCTGCTGGTGGTTTGTTTTGGCTTTTTGGGTTACAAAAATGCGCGTTATGGGCGCATAGAAGCGCACGAAGCCGTCACCAAAGGCGGGCGTGAGGTGCTGCTGCGCGCCAAAGAAGTGGCAGAAGCGGAAGGCTTTGAGGTGCTCCACATGTACGTCGACGCGCTCTGGATCAAAAAAAAGGGCTGCAACAGGCCGGAGCACTTCACCGATGTGATCAGCAAAATCAACCTGTACACCGGGCTGACCATCAACCTGGATGGCGTCTACCGCTGGGTGGCGTTCTTGCCGTCCAAAACTGACGCGCGCATCCCGATTGCCAACCGTTATTTTGGCGTTTTTCAGAGTGGCGAGATAAAAGTGCGCGGATTGGAGGCACGCCGGCGCGACACACCCATTTGGATTGCTGCAGTGCAAAAGCAGATGATCGCCTTGCTGGGGCAGGCGCGCACCAAAGCCGAGCTTTCCGCTTGCATCCACGAGGCGTTTTGTTTCTACTATTCCTCCCTGGAAAAGCTGGAGAAAAACCTGGTGCCGGTGGATCAGCTGGTAATCAATGGCAAGGTCAGTTACGCGCTCGAGGCTTACAAAGCCAGCACGGCATCCGTGCGAGCCGCACGGCAGATGGAAGCAGCTGGCATGACCATCAAACCCGGTATGCGCATCCGTTTCATTTATCGCAAGGGTGAGCCGGATGTGTTTGCCTGGGATTTGGGGAAACCGATCGACCCACTCGAAGTAAACAAACCGAAGTATATAGAATTGCTGGCCAAGGCTGGCAGTGCAGTCCTTGCGCCATTTGGCATTTCCGAAGCGCTGTTTCGGGAGTGGAGTGAGAATCGATCAATTCAAATGAAGTTTAATCAGACTTTGTTCAATTAGTCGCCCGAAATCATGCAGCTGATCAGATACTTTCCCAGGGATACCCAAATCGGTGAATGTGCGCGCTTATTTGACGAGGCATAGTCCCTAGCATATAATCAACCTCCGAGGGGAACCGCCTGAATTGGCAATCAGGCATGACTTAGGATTATGGTTGTTGATGTAGTAAAACTGGTAATCAACTTTAAAGAATCCGGTTTGGACAAATTTCAAAGACTTTACTGCCCTAAGTGGGTATGTTGTTGGAAATCAGGCTTCCAAATTAAATATTGATTAGCGTAGATTTTTATAATTGAGGAAACTCTGATTCGATTAGAGTTTCCCGATTGATTTTTGAAAGGATGTATGAGTGAACATATCAACCATTGCTTTTCCGCGTATGCACAAAGGACCTGAAGAAAAAAGAGATTTTCTACCCTCCCTTTTCGGCAAGATGGGTAGATTAACCGATAAAGAGATTTTCCTTGAAGCTGGTTATGGAAAAGATTTGGGTTTTACTCACAAAGATTATCTAAAGGAAAATCCCAGGTTAATCTTCCTTGAATCATTGGATGAGCTTTACAGCAAGGATCTTGTGATCGTAGTCAGAGCCCCTAAAAAATCTGTCATAGCCAAAATGAAAAAAGGTTCGATTCTTTTCTCAATGCTCCATTACGAGGCAAGACCAGTTCGCAATCGTCTCATTCAGAAGACCGGTATATTACCATTTTCAATGGACGGCATTACTAATGACGAAGGCAAAAGGCTTTTTGTCACTTATGAAGGCACTGCAAATCCCGCTGTTAAAGTCGCTTTTGAAGAACTAAAGAAACGGCATCCTGAATTTTCTTCTCCTGGCAGAAGTCCCCTTCAAGCAGTCGTCGTAGGTATTGGACCCGTTGGTCAGAAAGCAACAAGGGCTTTTCAAAAGATAAGTGACGCCGAGTTCCTCCCCCAAAATTTACCGGGATTGATTATTACGGTTTTGAGCAGAGCTGTCTTGAGAGATGAAAAAGCCCTCAAAACCATTCTTTCCTCAGCAGATATTCTTGCTGACGCAACAAAGCGAAAGGACACCTCGAAGTTTATTATCCCAAACTCCATGCTCGGCAATCTGCCCGAACATGCAGTTATCCTGGATATCACCGCTGATCCATATGATCCTGCTGCGAATCCACCAACCGTGAAAGGTTTTGAAGGAATTCCTTACGGTACTTTAGAAAAGTACGTGATTGATACGGATGACCCCCTTTACGATGAGATACCTCCTTTTGTTGATACATCCAACCGGAGACTCTGCGTCAGCTGCAACGCCTGGCCAAGCTTTGAAGCCAAGAAGTGCATGAAGATTTACGAAGATCAACTGATACCATTCCTGTCCATATTGCTGAAAAATGGCCCTAAGGATATTTCAGAGGATAGCGACTACCCCATGAACAGAGCCCTTGCAAGAAGCACTCTGAAGTGGTACCAGAAGCATCATCAATAAATTTCTTCTGAAGAAGACCATAACACAGCCCTTTTTTGCATTCAAGCACGGAAAAAACGGTGTCTTTCATAGAGATTGTCCTTTTAGTTTGACGCTCCGTGTCGAGTAATATATAATGATTTGTTCGAGGGGAAGTGCTGGAATTGGCAGACAGGCATGACTTAGGATCATGTGCGGTGACGCGTGAGGGTTCGAGCCCCTCTTTCCCCACTTCTAACAAATTTATATATTGAGGTATGCATTGAAAACCGAAAAGACTTACACCGAAGACCATCAGGTAAAACTCACAACCGAAATTGAGAGTGAATTGGTTGACCAATTCAAACGCAGAGCTGCCCGGCAGATTGCCCGCGGCACACGCATCCCGGGATTCAGACCCGGAAAAGCTCCTTACAACATGGTGCTCAGTTATGTGGGCGAGGGACGCATTTTCCAGGAGGCAATTGATCTCCTGGTTGAAGATGTTTATCCCAAGATCCTTGACGCTGAAGAAATCAAGCCCTGGGGTCCCGGTTCACTTGATAACATCGCCAGTGAAGATCCCCTGGTACTTGAGTTCACAGTTCCTCTCGATCCGGAAGTTGAACTAAAAGGTCTCGAAGAACTGAACAAAGAGTACGAGCTTAAACCTGTTACTGACAATGAGGTGGAAGAGTTTGTAATGTCCATGCGGCGCAATTACGCCAACATTGTTCCTGTGGAAAGCCCCGCGGAAGAAGGCAATGTGGTTTATATGACTGTTGAAGCAGTGGATAAAAACGCTGAGCCAGAAAAAGACCCCGTAATTGTAAAATCCAGTCCACAGCAAACCCTCATTCCTACTGTTGAGGAAAGCCGTGAAACAGAATGGCCCTACGAAGGGTTTGCGCGCGAGTTTATCGGCAGGAAAGAAGGCGATACCTTCACCCTTGAGCATAAGTATTCTAAGGATCACGATGGTGAGGACTTTGCCGGCAAGTCAGTTGTATTCAATATCAACCTGCAGTCCGTCAAAGCGCTTGAACTGCCCGAACTTGATGAAGAGTTCCTTAAGAATGCGGGCGGTTTTGGCACTCCTGAAGATCTCTATGCGGGCGTACGCGAGCATTTGGAAAGCCAGCACAAGGAAGAATACGACGATGCCTACTATCTCGAGTTGGTAGATAGACTCCGCCAGAATTCAGTGATCAAGTATCCTCCCCAGATGCTGGAAAATGAAGAGGAAGAAGTGCTGCACAGAATTGAGCACGATCTTGGTCATCGCAACCTCGACCTGGATCTCTACCTCAAACTTCGCAAACTTGACCGGGATCAGTTCAATGAAGAGGAAGTTAAGCCGACTGCAAAGAACCGGATTGAACGCTCTCTGATCATGGACGCCATCACCAAACAATATGAAATCAAAGTTACCAACGAGGAACTTGAACAGGAAGTTTCTGCTGTTGTCAACAACTTGATCATGAGTGGAGAATTTGCTGAAGCCCAGAAATCACTTGGCTCCAAGAAGTTCTCTGAGACAGTTTCGATGCAGGCAGCCAACCAGGCGCTTGAGAATTCAATTCGCAGAAAACTCCGCGAACTTGCGGATCCTGAAGAAGTGATTGAGATCAAAGCTCCTGAGACTACCGAGAGCTCTGCTGAAGAAATCATCGAAGACGACGCTGAGAAAGAGTAACAAAACTCTTACACTCAGCAGTTATGCTGTTGAAAAACAGATAAAGGATAATTATGGAAATAAAACCATTTGAATCAGTCATTCCCATGGTGGTTGAACGTACAGCCAGTGGAGAACGGGCATACGATATCTACTCACTGCTCCTCAAGGAACGGATTGTTTTTGTAGGCTCAGCTATCAATGACCAGGTGGCCAACGTGATTGTTGCCCAGCTGCTCTATCTAAGCCAGATAGACCCGGACAAAAGCATCCAGATGTACATCAATTCACCTGGTGGATCCATTTATGCCGGACTTGCCATACTTGATACCATGCAAATGATCCAAAATCCAATCAGCACCGTAGCGGTTGGCGTTACAGCCAGTTTTGGCACGGTACTGCTTGCGGGCGGCACTAAAGGACAGCGTTATGCCCTGCCCCACGCTACCATCCATCTCCATCAGCCCCTTGGTGGCGCTGAAGGACAGGCAAGTGATATCGAAATCATGGCGCGTGAAGTCCTGCGTCTTAAAACAGATTTAAATCAATTCTTTGCAGATGTAACCGGGCAACCGTTGGATGTCATCAAGCGTGATACCGATCGCGATTTCTACATGACCGCGGAGCAGGCCGTCGCTTATGGCTTGATTGATAAAGTGCTTCAGCCGCCTGTAAAATCAGCCTCGGCAGCATAATCACATAATGCTGACCGACCATTACACAAAAATCAGAGGCCTCATCCTGGATATGGATGGGGTCCTCTGGCATGATAAAGAACCTATCGGTAACCTGCCGGAAATTTTTGATGCGATCAGCAGGATGGGACTGAAGGTTACTTTTGCTACCAACAACGCTACAAAAAACATTGATGAACTCCTGCACAAACTGGCAAATTTTGGGGTGAATGCCCAGGCAGAACAAATTGTCACCTCAGCAACAGCAGCGCTCAGTTATATTTCCAGGCACTATCCGCCATCAAGCAAGATTTATGTGGTTGGAACAGATTCCCTGCGTGAGCAAGTTCGCACAAAAGGTTTCACGGTTTTGGATGACGCAAAACCCACCAGTGCAGACATAGTTTTGGTTGCGCTTGATACTGACATAAACTATCGCAAGCTTGCAAATGCAGGTCTGCTCATCCGTGCCGGTGCCCACTTTATTGCAACCAACACGGACACAACTTACCCCACTCCCTATGGGCTTTTACCAGGAGCAGGTACTGTGGTGGCAGCTGTCGCGGCCGCATCGGGACAAGAACCGATAGTCATCGGAAAGCCACAACCAACTCTCTTCAACCAGGCAATGGAAATAATGGGCACGCAGCCCGATGAAACCCTCTGCGTCGGCGACAGGCTCGAAACTGACGTTTTAGGTGGTCAGAATGCGGGCTGTATGACCGCATTCGTGCTTAGTGGCGCCAGCACCCTCGAACAAGCTCAAGCCTGGCAGCCACAACCAATTATTATCGCGAAAGATCTCAGCAGCCTAATCTATGACTAACCCAATCCTTTACGACCAGACCAGCGAAAGCCTTCAATCCGTTCTGCGTGAGCTTGGTCAGCCTGTCTTCCGACTAAAACAACTTGAAGAAGGGCTGTATCAGCATCACTACCTGAACTTTGAAGAGTTCACAACCTTGCCGAAGTCGCTGGTGGAAGCGCTTGCGGAACGCTTTACGCTTTTTCCCCTGGAAGTAAAGCAAGAGATCATTTCAAGAGATAAACGGACTGAAAAGTTCTTGTTTAAACTCACAGACGGGCACTATATCGAAACCGTCCTGATGCATTACGATGGACGTGACACCGTCTGCATCTCAACGCAGGTTGGTTGTCCGATGGGCTGTGTGTTCTGTGCGACTGGTCAGATGGGTTACGTGCGCAATCTCACGGCAGGCGAAATCCTTTCGCAGATCATCTTTTGTATGCGCCGCCTGGAAGAAGATGGAAAAAGCCTGACAAACGCTGTCTACATGGGCATGGGAGAGCCTTTCCTCAACTATGATGAGGTTATGAACTCCATCGCCCGCCTGACGGATCAAAAAGGGCTCAATTTCGGCGCGCGAAGGATCACCATCAGCACAGTTGGCATCCTGCCGCGCATCCGTCAATTCACTGAAGCCAAATCCCAGGTTAATCTTGCGATCAGCTTGCATGCCCCCAATGACGCCTTGCGTTCAACGCTTGTCCCTGCAAATGAGTTTTACCCGCTCGATGCACTGATTGATGCCAGTAAGGAATACACCGATCACACGCATCGTCGGGTTCTGATCGAATATGCCTTGATTGACGGGGTCAACGACACACTCGCGCTCGCTGATGAACTTGCCGACTTGCTGCACGGGATGCTTTGCCTGGTCAACCTGATCGCACTAAATCCTTCCCAGGACGGCGGTTTGGAGGGCTCCCCGCGTGAAAAAGTTGAAGCTTTCCGCGACCGGCTGATGAAACGTGGCATTCAGACGACCATTCGCCTGAAACGCGGCATTGAAATCAACGCTGGCTGCGGGCAGCTGGCGACCACTCAAAAAGGCAAATGATATAATCCCACCATGGCAAATATTTTTGATAAATGGCGCGATAGTCTCGCGAAAACACGTGATGTAACCTTTGGTAAAATCGCCACTTTCTTTGGCGCGACTGAAATCGAAGAGGAAACCTGGGATCACCTCGAAGAGCTGCTGATCCAGGCAGATATTGGCGTTCGCACCACCCTCTATTTGATTGATACCTGCCAGGAAAAAGTGGATGAGCTTGGTCTGACCAAGACTGAACAGCTCAAAAGCCTTATCAAGGCGGAAATGTCTGACCTCTTGATCCAACCAGACGAACCGGAGCTAAATGACCATCCCACAGTGATCATGGTAGCAGGGGTGAACGGTTCTGGCAAAACAACCTCCATCGGAAAATTAGCTGCGCGCTACAAAAGCATGGGTAAATCTGTGCTGCTTGTAGCCGCCGACACCTATCGGGCCGCGGCTATCGACCAGCTTGAAATCTGGTCAGAGCGCGTTGGCGTGCCGATCATCACTTCGCAACAGGGCAGCGATCCTGGCGCAGTGACTTATGACGGCATCAAATCAGCTGTTTCCAGGGGAACGGATGTTGTCCTGATCGACACAGCCGGCAGGCTGCATACCCGCTACAATCTCATGGAAGAAATCAAAAAGGTCTACCGAGTCGCAGAAAAAGCACTCCCCGGAGCACCGCACCACTCCTGGATCGTACTGGACACCACCACCGGACAAAACGCCCTCCAACAGGCTGAGGCTTTTGGCAAGGCGGTAAACCTCAGCGGTGCCATCCTGGCAAAACTGGACACATCCGCAAAAGGTGGAATGGTTTTTGCTATAAAGGATCAACTTGGATTACCCGTGATCTATGCCGGATTAGGGGAAAAAATTGATGACTTGCAGCTGTTTAACAGAGATTCTTTTATCAGCGGCATTTTTGATTAAACTCTTGGAGCACTCATGATTGACCTGACAGAACGAATTAACACCCTTGATGCAACCTACCACGCGCTCCAGGAGCATCTTTGACCTCTCTGCCAAAAAAATCAGACTAGATACCCTCAGGCGAGAAAGCGAAGTGCAGGAGTTCTGGAATACACCCGACTCTGCTCAAAAAACAATGAAACGCATCGCCCAGCTCGAAAATCAAATCAACGAGTGGGACGAGATCGCCTCAGAAATTGAAGGGCTGAAATCCTTGCTTGAATTGGATGATGGCAGCCTGACTGAAGAGATTGAGACTAACGTTGCAAAATTAGAAACCCTTCTGGCTGAGAAAGAAATCACCATCCTGTTATCAGGACAATACGACCAGGGAAATGCCTTGCTTGCTATCCATGCGGGCGCAGGGGGAACGGATTCGCAGGATTGGGCTGCCATGCTGGAGCGTATGTACCTGCGCTGGGCAGAAATCAGGGGCTACAAAACCGAAATTCTGGATCGTACCGCAGGCGAAGAAGCCGGACTTAAATCGGTAACAATCTCTGTCCAAGGTGATCTGGCTTATGGGTATTTGAAATGCGAAAAAGGTGTCCACAGGCTCGTGCGACTTTCACCCTTCGACGCAGCACATCGACGCCACACCTCTTTCGCCCTTGTGGAGGTTTTACCTGAGATCGAAGATAGTGATGAGATCATCATCCGACCGGAAGATATCGAGATCGAAGTTTACAAATCTTCAGGCGCGGGTGGACAGAATGTTCAAAAGAACATGACCGCGGTCCGGATTATTCACCTTGAATCAGGGCTGGTTGTCACCTGCCAGAATGAACGGTCGCAATCACAAAACAGGGAAAGCGCGCTAAAAGTCTTGCGCGCACGCTTATTTGAGATACAGCAACAACAACGCAGCGATGAAGTGTCTGAGTTGAAGGGTGAATTCAAGAAAGTCGAATGGGGCAGCCAGATCCGATCCTACGTGCTGCATCCTTACCAAATGGTAAAGGATCACCGCAGCGAATATGAAACCGGCAATACCCAGGCGGTGCTTGATGGGCAAATCGATGGATTTATTGAGGCTTATCTAAAGATGAAGCAGTCCTAATCCAGGATCTTGAATAACCTCAACAGGTCTTCGTCTAATGGCTTACTCTTCCCTACCACTTCAGCTAAGGGTGTTGTGACGATGTGATTTTCCTTTATGCCAACCAATACTCCAAACTCATCGCATTCAATCGCTTCAACAGCTCCCAACCCAAACTTGCTGCCCAAAACGCGATCAGCTGCAGTTGGCTCACCACCCCTTTGAACATGCCCCAAAATAGTCGATCGCACGCTAAACCCGAGACGATCCCGGTTGGTCTTGAAATACTCCGTCAGGGCAGCGGCATTGTACTTTGCGCCTTCTGCTGTGACGATTATGGCGTGTGATTTTCCGTGTTCATATGCCAGTCGGAGAGTCTCTGCCAGCGCATCTATGTCGGTATCTTTTTCGGGAAGGGTGATCGCTTCAGCGCCGCCTGCCAAACCAGACATCAGCGCAATGTAGCCGCAATTTCGCCCCATCACCTCAAGGATAAACGCACGCTGATGGGAAGACGCCGTTACCTTCAAGCGGTCAATAGCCTCGAGAGCTATGTTGAGGGCAGTATCAACACCAAGGGTGATATCTGACCCAACTAAGTCATTGTCAATAGTTGACGCAATGCCCACCACGGGAAAACCCATTTCATAGAGGTTATAGCTACCAGTTTGTGAGCCATTTCCTCCAATAACTACCAAAGCGTCCGCTCCGCGTCTGTTCAGACTTCGAATCGCTCTCTCCCGACCTTCGACGGTCTTGAATTCTTCGCAGCGAGCACTACCCAATATAGTACCGCCGCGCTGCAGGATACCGCCAACCTCTCGCGTACCCATTGGTTCAAACAAGCCATCAATCAGCCCTTGATAACCATTTCTGACACCGAAGGTCGTCCAACCTTTGCTGACAGCACAACGAACCACCGAACGAATAGCTGCATTCATGCCCGGTGCATCCCCTCCACTGGTCAAAACGGCAATTCTCTGAATCATATTCACCTCGGAAAAGATTGATTTCAAGGTCTATTATAATTCACTACAATTGCATATTAAGAGGTAATTATGGCGAAAGATATTCTTGTATCTATATTGAGTGATGATTTGTTCTCCTTAAACTGGATGTCCATGTTGATTGTGCGGGATTGGCGTACGCGGGTTTTTACCGAAGCAGGCTTGATCAACCCTCTGGATGCGGGAGAAGTCGAATCCATTCAATATGTTGACATAGTTGTGGCAGATCTTGATTCGTTCGTTCAAAACACGAACCTCTTTCATAACCTTAACCAATACCTTACTGAAAACCCTTCCCTTATTGTAGTTGGTGTAGGCAGCAGAATTGAACCTTTGTTCTTTCAAAGAATACCCACAGGCAACATTGGAGGCTACTTAATCAAATCTGAAATCTCTTCTTCTTTGGGATGGGCTGTCAGTTTTGCGTATGAAGGTTCGCTTGTCTTTACACCTGGAGCGCATCAAGCAGCCTTTGCGCAAGGATACAACTCAAAAAAGCCCGTGAAGGTCGTGAAATCCCGGATATATCCCGGCATGACTGACAGGCAGTCAGAAATTGCAAGGTTGGCAATCATTTTTTCAGTAGGCAGGCGCGACCTTGCAGATGAATTGAAGATCTCGGATCAATGGAGTTATGGAGTAGTGAGCGAACTTTACGAAAAACTGGGCTTGAATGAACTGGCTCAGGATAAAGAAGCAATCATCGCCTATCTCGAACACGACCCCATGATCAGGTCACACATGAATGAGATTCTGGCTGAACTGGGAACTAGCAGAAAAGCCAGAGACCTGGAGACCCTAGCTTTTCACATTTTGACTTTGCCTGAAATCAGTTAAACCTTAGGTTGTTAAATGGCTACGCGCAATAATATTTGTCGCCTTTTAATGGAGACTTGTTTTCTTTTGCGTATGAGTGAAGCCTGAACAGAACCGCCACACAAGCCACAGAAACCTGCCTACCAATTTTCTAGACATGGCTCACTTCCCAAAACTTGAGTTAATAATGTGGCTACGCGCAGTGTAAGGTTAATTCAAATTTTCTAGCAATACTGCCCGCACGGGGGAGCCTTCTCTCCCGCTCAATTTCATTGGTAATGCAATCAAATGATAGTCACCAGGCTCAACCCCCTCCAGGGCGATCCCTTCCAACACCACAACCCCTGCCTCTAATAAAGGCAAATGCCCCCCCACGGGTTCATCAAAAATCGCGATCGACATGTAGTCAATTCCCACCAGTTTACAGCCGGCTTCCGCCAGGAACTTTGCGCCGCTTTCATCCAGGGCAACAAAGTCTCGATGGAACCGTTGTGAAGATTCCTTCAAGAACGCGCTGTTGGATGTTTTGAACAGAATTCTTTCTGTTCCCCCAGGCAAAACCTTCTTCAGAAAGGTCTCGTCGATCACCTTTACCTCGGGAGGTACGGAAATGACTCTGGCACTCCCAATCAAAACGCTCAAATCGAGATCGTCCAGATTTTTCCCTTTATCTATAAAATGACTTGGCATGTCAATATGCGTTCCAGAATGGACGCACATGTGGATCTGCGTCAGGTTCACCTCTGCCCCTTCACTGATCCTTGAGAGCCATTCCAGCCTTACTTCTGGGTCGCCCGGCCAGACCGGCATCCCATTGAGTATCGTCTGAGTGATATCGTGTATTCGCATATTCTGAGCCCTTCTGACAAAATTATAGCCTTTTTGATAGGTAATGATAGTCATAAGCGTTAAAATAAACGGTAATTGAGGTAGCTATGAGAAAAGTTTACATATCTGGTATTGGACAGGTACCTGTCAGTGAAAACTGGGAGAAATCTTTGAAGGAACTCGCTGGTGACGCCGCTCTGCTTGCCATGGAGGATGCAGATATCGGCTACCCGGATGCCCTCTATGTGGGCAATATGATGGCTATCACGGCCAACAAACAGGCTCAGCTTGGAACCATGATGTCAGACTGGCTCGGCTTCCATCATAAGCCCGGTCTGGCAATTGAAGCTGCCTGCGGTTCGGGAGCTGCAGCCTTTCGCGCAGGCATGATTGCGATTGCCTCAGGTGAAGTTGATTCTGCCCTTGTGATTGGTGTCGAAAAGATGACTGATTCCCCCGGATCAGAAATCACCTCCAGCCTGGCAACAGCTGCCGATGCTGAACTTGAGGCCGATTTTGGGCTTTCTTTCGTCGCAATCAACGCCCTGATCATGCAGCGCTACATGTACGAACATGGTTGGCATCATGCTGACTTCGCTGATTTTTCGCTCAACGCCCATGCTAACGCCACCCACAATCCATACGCCCGTTTCCAGAAAGCTATTTCAAGAAAATCTTTCCTGGATGCGCCCATGGTTGCAGATCCAATCAATTTGATGGATGCATCCCCCATCGGTGACGGTGCGGCGGCAATAATCCTGACCAGTCAACCGCTGGCTCACAATCATCCACAAGTATTTGTCGCGGCATCCTCCTCCTGTACCGATACCCTCTCAGTCCAAAATCGTAGAACCCCCACCTTCCTCACTGCCGCGGCTAATTCAGCCAAACAAGCTTATGCCCAGGCTGGTATCAATCCGCAGGATATTGGCGTTTTTGAGTACCACGATGCCTTTTCCATCATGGCAGCCTTATCGCTCGAAGCTTGCGGATTCGCTGAACCAGGGCGTGGCCCCCAACTTGCCTTGGATGGCAAGATCAAGTTCGATTCAGACATTCCAGTTGCCACCATGGGCGGGCTCAAAGCACGCGGGCATCCAGTCGGAGCCACCGGGGTTTATCAACTGCTTGAGGTTACACAACAACTGCGCGAAAATGCGGGTGTAACACAGGTAAAACGCACAAAATTTGGGATGGCACAAAACATTGGAGGATCGGGTTCAAATATTACCACCCACATTCTGCGGCGGGAATGATAAAATTATTAGACAATCCAACTAAATAGAATTCAAGGAGATCATCCAATATGGAATTTCACATCACGCGCAAAGCCCGAGATAAGTACCAGTTTGATGAGCTTCTGTTTTCGTACAACGGCAACGTCATCTTCGCCAATTTTCAGGCGTCCCGCAATTTTGCTCATCAAATGAATCAACAGCGAGCTGATACTTCTGATACCAGCAGCTACATTGCCCCAGGTCAAATTAACGCCCTGGGTTTGATAGATGAAATTTTCCACCTTATTTTTAATGAGTACTACAAAGCAAACGGATTAGCCCTGCGCCACGCGCTTTACACTCACCTGGAAAAATCGCTTGGAAAACCCAGACTGCTGGCAACATTAAAATCCTTCAATCAGCAGTTTCCTCCCGTTGCTGTCTACGCCGACGAACAAAGTATTGATGAATACCTTGCTGATAGCACCGATGGCGTACCCAATGCAGAGAACACCGTCGAAGAATTGCTGATGACCTGGCTGACCAACGTAAATCCTGCAGCAAATTCGTATCGCGAAATTTTCGATGATTCGCTACTTCACAAGAACAGTGCGTATTTACAAGTTATTGACGGCATCCAGATCTTCTTCAAAAAACAGCCTGTCTTTGGTCCTAAAAACCAGGATCTCGTCACCATGCTGCGGACACCGGCTCTCGTTGTCCCCGCTTCTCTGACAGGTCAGCTGGAGTACATTCGCACCAATTGGTCTGGATTGCTGGGTTCGCTGCTCTACCGATTGCTCGGTGGTCTCGATTTGCTTTCAGAGGAAGCCCGTGCGTTAATGATTGCCGCTGGAGGACCAGGACCAACAGTCGTGCCGGAGTATGGAAAACTCGACGCGTGGGGCGAGAAACTCAGTGAAGAAGAAAACTTCAGTCCGGATAGTGACTGGATGCCAAAAGTTGTCATGATGGCAAAAAACAGCTTTGTCTGGCTCAATCAACTTTCCAAGGAATACGGCCGGCAGATCGAGCGCTTGGATCAAATTCCAGACGAAACACTCGACCAACTTGCCAGCTGGGGCTTCACCGGTCTGTGGCTGATTGGTTTGTGGGAACGCAGTGATGCTTCCCGGCAGATCAAACAAATGTGCGGCAACCCGGACGCAGTCTCCTCCGCCTATTCTCTTGCCCGTTATCAGATTGCAGAGCGTCTTGGAGGGGACCTCTCCTACAACAACCTCAGCCAACGCTGTGCGGCTCGCGGTATTCGGCTTGCCAGCGATATGGTGCCCAACCA
>DIWN01000015.1 GCA_002423495.1 Anaerolineaceae bacterium UBA6105
GTGGAAGGCGTGCGCGAGGTGGATGACAGGCTGGTATTGCTGGGGCGCCAAATGAACTACCCTATCCTTACTAACGATTTCAACCTTAACCGGGTGGCCGAACTTCAAGGCGTCAATGTGCTCAACATTAATGACCTTGCCAATGCCGTCAAAGTCATCATCCTGCCTGGAGAAAGCCTGCAAATTGCGGTGATCCAGGAGGGCAAAGAATATAATCAGGGCGTTGGATATCTTGATGATGGCACTATGGTGGTCATCGAAAATGGTCAGCGCTACATTGATAAGCAAATTGAAGTCACTGTTACAAAGATTTTGCAAACTTCTGCCGGGCGGATGATTTTTGCCAAACCAAGCCTCGAGTGAAAACAGGAAGTAGATTATGAGCCTAAAGATTTACAACACCCTCAGCCGTTCCAAGGAGGACTTTAAAACCCTCGATCCAGGCAAGGTCAGGATGTATGTTTGTGGTCCGACGGTCTACGCTGAGTCGCACATCGGCCATGCCATGTCGGCTCTGGTGTTTGATATCGTCCGGCGTTACCTGGAGTATTCTGGCTATGATGTCAATTTTGTGATGAACTTCACCGACGTGGATGACAAGATCATTGCCAAAGCGAATGACCTGGGGCGCGATCCCTTTGAACTGGCGAATCAGTATATCAATCAATACAAAGCCAATCTCGACGCGTTGAATGTAAAAGCAGCCACCAAGAACCCGCGTGCCACAGAAGACATGCCTCAAATCATCGATATGATCAGCCAGCTGATCAAAAATGAGTCCGCCTACGAGGTGGATGGTGACGTGTACTACAACGTTGAGTCCAAAGAGGATTACGGCAAGCTCTCCGGTCGGCGGCTTGATACGATGAATGCCGGCTCTCGCATCCAGGTGGACGAACGCAAAGAACATCCGATGGATTTTGCACTCTGGAAGGCTGCCAAACCCGGCGAACCCGCCTGGGATAGCCCCTGGGGCAAGGGTCGCCCGGGCTGGCATATCGAGTGCTCGGCAATGAATATGGCACATCTGGGTGAACAGATCGACATCCATGGCGGGGGAAACGACCTGATCTTCCCCCACCACGAAAACGAGATTGCCCAGACCGAAGCTATTACCCACAAAACTTTTGCCACCTTTTGGATGCACAACGGCATGCTTGGCTTGAAAGCCGAGAAAATGTCGAAATCGCTCGGCAACATGATCACCATCGACCAATTCCTGAGCGAACACCCCGGCGACGTGATGCGTTTGTGGGTGCTCAATGGCTCTTACCGCAGCCCGCTTACTTATAGCGAGGATGTTATTGATCAAACCGAACAGTCTTACCGCCGCTTGCTGAACGCCAAAAAACCCGCTTTGCCAGGAGCAGCTGGTCTGCCGGAAGAGAAGGCAACCGCCCTGCAGAATACCGCTGAGCAAGCCCGGCAGGCTTTCAGAGACAGCATGGATGATGACTTCAATACCTCCGCTGCTTTAGCTGCGATCTATGAACTGGTGCGTAACCTCAACCAGGCGCGCAGCGATGGCGCCACAGAGGCACAGCTTTTGCCCGCGATGCAAGTTTTCAACGAGTTGACTGGCGTCCTTGGGCTGGAGCTCGAGGAGCAATCCGGCAGCGCGAATGCCGCCGACCCGTTCATCGACCTGCTGGTCAGCCTGCGGCGCGATTTGCGCGCTGAGAAAAATTGGGCGCTCTCCGACAAGTTGCGCGATGAGCTCAAAGCCCTGGGCGTCAGCCTGGAAGACAGCAAAGACGGCACCACCTGGAACTGGGAGCAGGCGTGAAAGAATGGATTACCGGGCGAAACCCGGTCTATGAGACCCTGCGCGCCAAACGCCGGCATGTTTTTCGGCTGTTGCTGCTGCGCGGGATAAAGCTGGACGGTCATCTGCCGGAAATCCTCAAGATGGCAAAGGAACGCAATTTGCAGGTGCTCGAGGCTCAGCGCCAACAACTCGATGTGATTGACCGACATAACCAGGGAATTGCCCTTGAAACCAGTGAATACCCTTACGCCGCGCTTGGGGACCTCTTTGCCCACGCGCAAGCCAGTGGTGAAGCGCCTTTCTTCCTGCTGCTGGATCTGATCCAGGACCCGCAGAATCTTGGTTCGCTGCTCCGTACGGCGGAACTGATGGGCGTGCATGGGGTGGTTATTCCATCCTCCCAAGCTGCCCAGATCACACCGGGAGTGGTGCATGCCTCTTCCGGCGGTTCAGAACATTTGCTGATCGCGCAATATAATCTCGCCCAGGCAATTGACCGCATCAAAGAGCTTGAAGACGTCTGGGTTTATGGGCTGGATGCTTCGCCGAAAGCGCGTCCGGTGCATCAACTGCGTTTGGATGGGGGTGTGGTGCTGGTGGTCGGCAATGAAGGGCAGGGCTTACGCGACCTGGTGCGAAAAAAGTGTGACGACCTGCTCAGTTTGCCGCAATACGGCCGGCTTGACTCGCTCAACGCGGCAGTCGCCGGTTCGATCGCGCTCTTTCTGACGAGGCAGGCAAGGCAAGATTCTTGATGTAAGGGCAAAGGCGTAGGTCAGGTTGCGTTTTTCAACCTGACATCACAGACGTATGCTCACAGGAGAGTCTTTCCATTTGTCGGAATGAGTAAACAGCGTAGGTCAGGTTGCGCTTTCCAACCTGACATCACAAGCGCCTTCTCACGGGTAAGTTTTTTCATTTGTCGGAATGAATAAATGGCGTAGGTCAGGTTGCGCTCCTGCCCCGCGTTTTTGTGCGGGGTTCAGCCTGACATCACAATCGCTAACTAATCATTATTTAACTATTTTTACTGATTCATTTGCGCTTTTCACCCTGCGTAATGCCTCAATAGAAAATG
>DIWN01000070.1:0-63691 GCA_002423495.1 Anaerolineaceae bacterium UBA6105
TTATAGCTGAGAAAAGAATCAAAACTCCACAGGGATACCAGTGGCGTTTTCCATAGATCAATTAAGTTCTTTTTTATAAACCCGGTGGTTTTTATAAAAGCGAACACCCAGGTTCCCCAGATCCTTTCGCATCTGAGTCGCTGTTTCTGCTACCTGGGTGAGCTCGGCATGCACAAACCGAGGATTCTCGTGTGCCGCTGAATTAAGCGCTTCCATCAGCAAGGCATTCCCGCCCATTCCCTGGAATTCCGGCAGGATGCCAATCCCATTGAAATCCAGCCATTCGGTTTGGTTCAAAGCGCGCATCAATCTCACAATTTCGATCGGACCAAGTTTCCCCTTGTTCTTCTGCATAGTGGCAGACACATCCGGGAAGGGCAGCACAAATCCCACGGCTTCACCATCTTTATCAAGAATGAATTTTACGATCTCAGGAATAACAAAGCCGATTGCGTTATCAATGACAAACTTCAACTCGCGATCGCTCAGCGGATAGTACTCCCAATTTTTAACAAAGGATTTGTTATAAGCATCGCGCAGCTTGTCCTTCCAGGCATAGATCTCTTTTTTGTTTTTAAAACTCTTTACCGTCAGAGATCTGCGTTTCTTCGCAATTTCGATGGCTTTTTTGACCTTTTCCGGAAGCACAAATTCATCCAGCTTCATGTAACTTGATACGAAGTCAACTTCCTTCACAAAGCCGTAGTTCTCAACGAGCTTTTGATAATAAGGATAGTTGTAGTTCNNTTCATCATCTGGCGGTGTTCAAACCCTTCCACCTGGATGCCGTAGCCATCCAGTGGTCCGTAACCCTTGGGTCCAACGATCCGGTTCATGCCGTGCTCCAAAGTCCAGCTAGTAGCAAGGTCAAAAAGGGCATTCGCAACATCCTGGTCGTCAATACAATCAAAAAGGTAAAACTCACTGTCTTTCGTACCGTGATATTCGTTGAAGGGACGATTGATGAGCATCGACAGTTTTCCGACCACTTTTCCATCGCGTTTTGCCAGGAAGAACTCAGAAATGGAATGATCATAAAAGGGATGTTTCTTCTCATTCATCATGGCGTAGATGTCATTTTTGAATGGCGGAACAAATTGCTTGCAGTCCCGATAGAGATCGTATTGAAATTCAACGAATTCTTTTCTTAATGCCTTTGTATCTACTTTAATGATTTCAATCATGCCATCCTCCAAAGGATATATTTTAAAGGAAAAAGTTAACCACTTATTTATAACCCCAAANNCATATTCGCGATACTTGCCGGGCGCTCTGAGTTGGTATATAATCCGCCTGTTAAAGTTAAGTTTGAAAAGAGGTTTCTGTATGATTGATGTTAATGAATTACGCAAAGGTGTCACATTTCAAATTGATGACAATTTGTACCGTGTTTTAGAGTATGCACACAACAAGCCTGGTAGAGGCTCTGCTACTATCCGGATTAAAGCTCGTGATATTCGCAAGGGCAACACCCTCGATATGACCTTCATCTCAGGAGATAGGGTTCAGGATGTTCGACTCGACTACCACAACGTTCAATATCTCTACCGTGATGATAATTTCTTTTATTTCATGGATATGGAAACCTTCGAACAACCCGCTATTCCCAACGAGTTGGTGGCAGACTCTGCGGGCTTCCTGAAAGAAAACATGGAAGTCAAACTGACTTTCTTTGGGGAGGAGCCGCTCGACATTGAACTTCCTACCAGTGTAGACTTAAAAGTCATCAGCGCTGAAGCTTCCGCGCGCGGCAACACCGCCACTGGCGTCACAAAAGTGGTCGTTACAGACACGGGTCTCAAAGTGCAAACACCTTCCTTCGTTAATGAAGGCGATACGATTCGTGTGGATACCCGCACAGGTGACTATCTTACCCGGGTTTAGTTATTGATGAAGACTCCTGACGGCCGCGAATGTAAATTTTTTTATGGCGATTACTATCGCGGCCGGAATTTTGAGGAATGCCGCGCCCTGATTAATCCCCAGGATAAAAAGGATTGGACTTCAGCTGCCTGTAAAACTTGTCCTGTTCCATCCATCCTTCAAAACAATGCCTGCCCCAACATGGCTCTGACGACCTATTTCAAAAAGACCTTGTTTGGAAAGCGCATTCGTGTCAAAGCCTGGTGTTCACGTTCCCACGGGATCGTGCGCAATCCCAATGTCGGGTGTGGGTTATGTCACCTGCCCCAGGACACTGAGAAACATTAGAGTTCTATCAAAAACTTGTGCAAGGCTTCGCCAGGGGACATTCCAACTCTGCTTGTTGGTATAATCTTAGCTTGATGCGTAATGCGTTAATTTTACGGAGGTTGTATTGAAACCACGAAATCAGTCATTTTTTATCTCAGCCCTGCTGATGTTCGCGCTGATCGCCATGATATTTTATGGTGTTCAGGAGAACAGCTTTGGCAATACTGAGATTCCTATAAACCAACTTGCGGCAGATATTGAGGCCGGCAAGGTATCCAGCATTGAAGTCGACGGTAATCAAGTTGAGGTTCAATATAAAAACCTTGAACAGAAAACAACAACTATTACTTCCAAAGATCCCCAAAGCGGCTTGGTGGAACAGTTGATCCAACTTGGTGTTTCCCCCGATAAACTGCGCGATCCGGAACTTAGCATTAAGATTATGGTTCCCGGTTTTTGGTCAGAAGCTTTAATAGCTTTCTTGAACTTTATACCCTTCATTCTGATGGGCGTCTTTTTCTTCCTGTTCATCCGGCAGGCGCAGGGTTCAAACAATGCTGCCATGTCTTTTGGTAAGTCTCGCGCAAAAATGCTCACAGGCGAACATCCAACAGTCACCTTTGCTGACGTTGCTGGAGTGGAAGAAGCCAAAGAAGAACTGGAGGAGGTCGTTGAATTCCTCAAAGAGCCCCAGAAGTTTATTGCTTTAGGGGCAAGAATTCCCAAAGGTGTGCTTCTGGTCGGGTCTCCTGGTACTGGCAAGACCCTGATGGCTAAAGCCGTTTCAGGAGAAGCTGGTGTGCCATTCTTCTCAATCTCTGGTTCTGAATTTGTAGAGATGTTTGTTGGCGTTGGTGCCAGCCGCGTGAGGGATTTGTTTGACGAAGCCAAAAAACATTCACCGTGTATCGTTTTCGTGGATGAAATTGATGCTGTTGGCCGCCATCGCGGTGCTGGTCTTGGCGGAAGCCATGACGAACGCGAACAAACCCTGAACCAGCTACTGGTTGAGATGGATGGTTTTGGTACAGATACCAACGTGATTGTTATTGCAGCTACCAACCGGCCCGATATCCTTGACCCTGCCTTGATGCGACCCGGTCGTTTTGACCGCCGTGTCATGCTCGACAAGCCCGATCTCAAAGGTCGTGAGGCGATCCTCAAAGTTCACACCCGCGGCAAGCCGGTTTCGACGGAGGTCAGCCTGGAAGAAATTGCCCGCTCCACGCCTGGTTTTGTTGGCGCTGACCTGGAAAACCTGGTCAACGAGGCAGCAATTCTGGCTGCTCGCAGAAACATGAAGATCATCGGACAATCCGAGTTCGAAGAATCAATCGAAAGGGTGATTGCCGGCCCGGAGCGCAAGAGCCGTCTGATTAATCCCAAAGAAAAGAAAATCATTGCTTACCACGAAGCAGGACACGCGGTGGTGATCAATGCCCTGCCTGAAGGTGACCCTGTGCAGAAAGTGTCGATTATTTCCCGCGGTATGATGGGCGGCTTTACCCGCTCACTGCCAACCGAAGATCGCAACCTTGAAAGCCGAAAGAAACTGACATCCGACATGGTCGGAATGCTTGGTGGTCGTGCAGCGGAAGAAATCATGTTTGACGATATCACGTCTGGCGCTTCCAGCGACATCGAACGGGTCACCAAGATTGCCCGCAGCATGATTACCCGCCTCGGCATGAGCGATAAACTCGGACCGATGGTATACGGGCAGAAGGAAGAACTGGTGTTCCTGGGACGTGAAATTTCTGAACAACGCGATTATTCCGAAGCAGTAGCCCAGGAGATTGACCGCGAGGTACAACGCATCGTTAACGAGGCTTACAAAACCGCGAAAGAAATCCTCGAAACCCACAAGGATAAGTTGATTGCTGTGGCTGAGAAGTTGCTCGAGGTGGAAACAATCTCCAACGAAGAATTCGAGGCGATCTTCCCTCCTCCAGTTGATAAGAACCAGGGTATACCGGTTATTCAGCCAGAGTAATTCCAAATTTGTCTTCTACAAGATCCAGAACCTTTTCAAAAAGTTCTGGATCTTGTGCGTTTAACCAGTGAATATTTGGATCCGATGGCTTGAACCAGTTAGCCTGCCGGCGCACATAGACGCGTGTATTGCGTTTGATCAACGCAATTGCCTCATCAAGATTAATTTCTCCTCTTAGGTGGGCAATTATCTCGTTATAACCAATAACGCGCATCGTCCCGAGCGTCTCACCAAAACCACTATCGAGTAGTTGCTGCACTTCCCCAACTAATCCCTGCCCGATCATTGCCTCAATGCGCTGATCAACGCGCGCGTATAACAGATCACGCGGAAGTTCCAGCCCGATGGTGAGGGTCTTATAAGGCGGCTTTTCCCTATCCCGCAGGTCAGAGAATTTCTTTCCCGTGCTCAGGATCACTTCCAAGGCCCGGATAGTCCGGCGGTGGTTGCGGTAATCGATATTGGCTGCTGCCTCTGGATCGATGGCACTGAGCATTTCGTAGAGTTTGTCAAAACCAATCTGATTGCCAATCGTCTCTAAATCCTCTCGCAACTGGTCCACTGGTCCATGCGATGGAATTTGCCAGTTTTGCAGAATTGAACGGATGTATTGCCCGGTCCCTCCTGCCAGGATTGGCAGCCTGTTGCGTTGATGGATTTCCTCAATGATTTGCGTAGCCGACTGTTTGTAAAGGCCTAAATTCCATGGTTCTTTCAGGCTGGCAACGTTGATCAGGTGGTGCTTTGCGAGATTCAACTCCTCCTCTGTTGGCTTGGCTACTCCAATATCTAATTCCCGGTAAAGATAGCGTGAATCAGCAGAAACAATCTCGGCATTTAACGCACGCGCTAGTTGTATTGCAAACGTGCTCTTGCCTGACGCCGTGGGGCCAACAATTAAGAGAAGCGGTTTCTCACTCATCGATTCTCACAGATCTGAAATGGAGAATTTCAGCCGATTTTCCGGGGAAAAAGTCTTCCACGATGGCAAGGTCCAAATTCCAAATTTCGGGGTATTCCGTGTGTTCATAAAGAAAAGCGTTCATGGTGGCGGCAAGCGCTTTTAACTTCTTTTTTCCTACGCTATACTCTGCTGGTCCAAATTTCTGACTGCGGCGGGTTTTCACTTCCAC
Source organism: Anaerolineaceae bacterium UBA6105 (assembly GCA_002423495.1). Taxonomy (GTDB): domain Bacteria; phylum Chloroflexota; class Anaerolineae; order Anaerolineales; family Anaerolineaceae; genus Mesolinea. The sequence continues at coordinate 5,320 of DIWN01000070.1, forward strand.
ACAGGTCAGCAAACCGGTTTCATCCAGCATGATCAAATCAGCTTCACCATAGCGGCAGTGATAATTTCGCGCTACCAATTCATAGCCCTGGCGTAGTAAATGCTCCATCACCAATGTTTCACCCCAGTTTCCGGTCTTTTTCCTGCTTTGTGAGCCCATGCCAAAAGTATAATCGTTTCACACAGGTTCTCAAGGAATCTATTAGATATAGTTCCTGGCTTCAAAACATTTATCTCCCAGTGGGAAAATTGTCTAAAAAATGCACATTTGCTCACTTTTCATCCTTTCTCTAAAGGATCCCCGAGAAGCAAGCCGCAAAATTTAGACAATCCCTCCGGATTAAGTTAGAATTGATCAATTACATATACAGGAATTTCCTATGGCAATTTGTGAAATAGTGACAATCGGTACGGAACTGCTTCTTGGTGAAATCCAGGATACGAATTCAAGGTACATCGCCAGGTCGCTGCGCGACATTGGAGTGGATCTTTACCGCCTCTCGACTGTCGGCGACAATCTCAATCGCATCACTGCAACCCTGCAGGAAGCTCTTATGCGCGCGGATATCGTCATAACAACAGGCGGGCTTGGGCCCACCGTTGATGACCCAACCCGCCAGGCAGTTGCCAATGTTTTCAATGTCAAACTTGTTTACCATGAAGAATTATGGCAGCAGATTTTAGAACGATTTAGCCGCTACAACCGCACTCCCTCAGAGAACAACAAACGGCAGGCTTATATTCCTTCAAATTCAGTTGCCATCCCCAATCCTGTCGGAACTGCGCCGGCCTTTTATGTAGAACTGGGCATCAAAACCATCATTTCGCTTCCGGGTGTTCCGCGCGAAATGGAATACCTGATGAAAAATTTTGTGGTGAACTACCTGAAACAGCGCTATGATTTGCGCGACGAGATTATTCTCCCCTGGGTAATCCATACCATTTCCAAAGGTGAATCAAGCATTGATGAAATCATCGGTGAAATGGAAACGCTTTCCAACCCGACTGTTGGACTTCTCGCGCATCCGGGGCAGACAGATATTCGGGTTACTGCCAAAGCCCCTTCAGCCGCGGAGGCTGAGGAGATGATGCAACCTGTTCTGCAAGAAATTCGCGAAAAGCTGAAGGATTATATCTACGGTGAGAACGAAACAACCCTCGAACAAGCCGTCGCAGAAATGCTAAACCAATCCCAAACACAGGTCTCGATCATTGAAAGTGGCACCAAAGGTGAAGTTTTTCAAAAACTAAAACCACATATGCAAGAAGGACATCTCACTGGAGATAATGTTCACTTGGTCTTTTCCGGTGAAACTCTGAATCGCCTGATGCATGAATACCAGGAGCAAAAGAACGCTGATATGGTGCTAGCGGTCATCGTAAGCACCAAAGAAAGCGATCCGCGCGTCCATATAGCCTTACTTCACGACGGACAACTATCAGAGATAGACAGACTCTATGGCGGTCCTCCTGGAGATGCTGTCACGTGGGCTGTTAATTATGCCCTGGACATGATCCGTTGGAAGTTTATTGAAAATTGAAGGAGAACCATGCAAAACATAACAACCATTCTTAAAAACGCGATTGTTCTGACCATGAATCAGAACTATCAAATCTTTGATCCAGGGGCTGTCGCGATCGATGGTGACAAAATCATTGCTGTCGGCCTTCAGGATGAGATTCTTTCACAATTCCAGGCCACCGAAGAAATTGACTGCGAGAAAAAAGTCTTAATGCCCGGGTTGGTCAACACCCACACCCACATCCCGATGACCTTGTTGCGCGGTCTTTCAGATGACCTGCGCCTGGATGTCTGGTTGATGGGGTATATGATGCCGGTGGAACGTGAGTTTGTCTCGCCTGAGTTTGTCCGGCTCGGCACAAAACTCGGTTGCGCTGAATTCATCCGCTCTGGCGTCACCACTTTTAACGATATGTACTACTTTGAAGATCACATTGCCGAGGCAACGGCTGAAGTTGGTCTGCGGGCGATTGTCAGTCAAACGGTGATGAAATTCTCAACGCCAGACGCTGAATCTTACGAAGACTCACTTGCACTGAGTGAAGACTTGATCAAGAAATGGCAGGGTCATGCCCTGATCATCCCGGCCATTGCACCGCACGCTGTCTACACTTGTACCCCTGATGTTCTGACTTCCGTCGTGGCATTAGCCAAGAAATATGATGCCAGGGTCCACTTCCACGTATCAGAAACCAAGGATGAGGTTGAAAATCTCCGTAAAGAACACGGAATGCCAGTGGTACCTTACATCCGCAAATTCGGTATGCTCGAAACCAAACTCATTGCTGCTCACTGCGTGCACCTGGACGAAGGTGAAATCCGCACTTTGCAGCATGCTGGTGTTGGCATTGCCCACAACCCGACCTCCAATCTCAAGCTGGCGTCTGGTTTTGCGCCGGTTGACAGCATGATGCGCCTTGAATGCAACGTGGGTATCGGCACGGATGGTCCTGCTTCCAATAATGACCTCGACATGTTTGAGGAAATTCGGCTTGCCAACCTGATCGCCAAGGCCTATTCCGGCGACCCAACTGCCTTACCTGCCCGGCAAACTCTGGCAATGGCAACCATTATCGGCGCAAAAGCACTGTTTATGGATGATATTATTGGAAGTCTCGAGCCAGGTAAACGGGCTGACCTAATCCTGGTGGATATTTCCCCCATCCATAACCAACCGCGCTTCTTGAGAGACCCTGATGGCGTTTATGCCCAGATTATTTATGCCGCCAAATCAACGGATGTCACTGACACAATGGTCAACGGTAAGTGGTTGATGCGAGACAGGCAACTTCAAACCATTAATGAGGAAGAATTAATCGCGCAAGCCCACGCAATCGCTGGCCAGATTGATGAATTCCTCAAGGGACGTGAAGAATCGGTTTATTCAAAGCTGATTGCAATCGGTGGCGCTGCCGAGGAGGAAAGCTTTGAGGTCCAGGTCAAGATAAAAGTTGACTCAATTTCCCCTGTTTTGGAAGCCCTTAGCAAACCTGGCATACTTATCCTGCGAAAGCGCCATTACCACGAATATGACACCTATTTTGGCTTTGACAGACCTTCCCAAGGGCGCTTGCGCTATCGCGAGGATGAATTCCTTGATGACAAGGGTAAGATCACCAGTGTGCGGTCACGCCTGACCCTGATTGGCGAGATGGATACGCCGCGTGACATTAACGATTCCAAGATTATGCTCTCACGCAGTCGCTATCTGGCCCCCGCAACCCATAGCCTGAGGTTCTATAGCGAATACTTTAAGCCTTCCACCGAACTCGAAATCGAAAAGAACCGTCTGAGATACTTAATCCAATATAAGGACACTGAATTCTTCATCAACCTCGACACTATTCAAAAACCCAATATTGGGAACTTTGTTGAAATTAAAAGCCGCACCTGGAGCCGCCAGGACGCGGACCAGAAGACCTCTCTCATCCGGGAGCTTGTCACTTATCTCGGGCTGGACCTGGGCCAGATAAATACGCTGGATTACCTGCAAATCGTTGAACACAAACTTGAGATTTAGAAAATTAGAGGCTAACGATGGATCCTATCAAAGTACTTTTTGCCTCGGCTGAAGCCGCACCCTTTGCCAAAGTTGGTGGTTTGGGTGACGTTTCGGGTGCACTCCCTCCAGCTCTGCGGGATCTTGCAGCCGGAGAGCTGGATATCCGCCTCATCATGCCGTTTCATGCCGAGGTCAAGAAGAAGAATCCCCCTCACCGCCTGATCGGTAACTTTTCTTTCGAAGCGAATGGACGTTTGATTGCAACGGATTTGTTTGTCAGCGAGATCAGCGGCGTGCTTGTGTATTTGCTGGACAATGAATACATCAATCACGACTCACCGGTCTATCATGGTGACTGGATGCTGGATGGGATGAAATATGCCACATTCTCGTTGGCGCTGCTCGAAGCTTTGCGCTATCTTGATTGGAAGATTGACCTGCTGCATGCCAACGACTGGCATACTGCCCTTTCAGTCTATGCCCTGAAGACGATTTATGCCGATGATCCATTTTTTGACGGGATTAAGACGATTCTTTCAGTTCACAACCTGCCATTCAACGGTTGGGGATCACAAGAAGCCATGAGTGCGCTCGGCTTTGAACCCAGCAGCGATCCTGATCTGCCCGATTGGGCAAAATACACTCCTCTTCCAATGGGACTTTCAGCTGCAGATAAGTTCTTGACAGTTTCCCCAAATTACGCGCGGGAGATCCTGACACCTGAATTCGGCTGTGGAATTGAAAGTTACTTGCAGAAGCACTCAGACAAAGTCATTGGGATCCTGAACGGTATCGACGAATCCAAATGGGATCCTGGAACTGATAAAGCCATATCAAGCAATTTCAGCCTTGATAACATTGAAGGAAAATTTAAGAACAAACTGGATCTGCAAAAGGCGCTTGGCTTCGAAATCAACGTAGACATTCCTCTTCTGACAACGGTCAGCAGGCTCGACCGCCAAAAGGGTATTCCCAGCATTCTCAACATTCTTCCAGCGATCATTGATCAACCATGGCAATTCGCGCTTCTGGGCACGGGCGATCCTGAGCTTGAGCGCCTGGCGAACGAACTCAGCGCGCATTACCCCACCAGGATTGCCTGCATTATCAAATATGACGACGTAATTGCCCGAATGCTATACGCAAGCGGCGATATGTTCCTGATGCCAAGTCTTTATGAACCCTGTGGACTTTCCCAAATGTTCGCGATGCGCTATGGAAATCTTCCAGTTGCTACCAGCACCGGTGGTCTGGCCGATTCCATCCTCGATTATTCCGTTGACCCGAGCCTTGCTACTGGTTTCCTCTATGCGGAAAAGAACGAAAAAGGGTTAGGTCAGGCTCTAAAGGTCGCCCTGGAGGTTTTTGAGGATAAGACTTCCTGGGCAATTATGCGGCGCAACGCCATGAACACGCGCTTCTCATGGAGACTTTCCGCGGGTAATTATCTGGATGTATACAATAAACTCCTGGCTTAGCCAGTTTCTGAAAGGCTCTTTATGAAACTTGAACGTTCTTCGGGTATCTTACTCCACCCAACAAGCCTCCCCAGTCCTGATGGAATTGGCGACTTAGGTCCGGAAGCTTATCGTTGGATCGACTTCCTCCACGATTCTGGCACACAACTATGGCAAATTCTCCCTCTCGGCCCGACAGGGTATGGCGATTCACCCTATCAATGTTTCTCAGCCTTTGCTGGTAATCCTTTCTTGGTCAGTCCGCTGCTCCTGTTGGAATCAGGTTTATTGAAAACCTCCGACTTGCGTCAAAGGCCAGAGTTCCCGGAAACTTCGGTAGACTTTGGACCTGTAATTCAGTGGAAGAATCACATTCTGGATACCGCTTACGCAAATTATCTGCGCTTGAATTTAATTGAAATTGCGGATCAATTCAAACAGTTTCAGGCAGAAAACTTCCAGTGGCTTGATGACTACGCTCTATTTATGGCAATAAAGGAATCGCAAGGCGGGCAGCCTTGGTCTGCCTGGCCAGGAGATCTGAAATTCCGTGATCGTTCTGCCATGGATAAGGTTCGCACTGAGCTGGCGACTGTGATCGAAAAGGTGAAGTTCAGCCAGTTCCTTTTCAACCAACAATGGCAAAACCTGAAGAATTACGCCCACTCAAAAGGGATCCAAATCATTGGGGACATGCCTTTTGTCATTGCTTTTGATAGTGCTGATACCTGGGCTAATCCAGACCTCTTCCTGATGGATGAATCCCTCACCCCCACCATGGTGGCAGGAGTTCCACCGGATTACTTTTCAGCGACTGGTCAACTTTGGGGAAATCCCCTATACAATTGGCCCGTTCATGCCCATCAGAACTTTGATTGGTGGGCTCGTCGCCTCGGTGCCGTCCTCTCGATGGTAGACCTGGTCCGGCTGGATCACTTCCGCGGCTTTGCGGCAGCCTGGCATGTGCCATTTGGCTCAGAAACCGCTATCCATGGTGAGTGGATAAAAAGCCCGGGTTTTGAATTGTTTACAGAACTTAAAAAACGCTTCCCAGACCTGCCTATCATTGCTGAAGATTTGGGTGTTATCACACCGGATGTTGAAGAGCTGCGTGATGGCTTTGGGTTACCGGGGATGAAAATTCTCCAGTTTGCCTTCAGTGGCGACCCGGAAGACGACTTCCTGCCGCACCACTATCCAATTAATTGCTTCGCGTACACTGGCTCTCATGATAATGAAACCGCCCAGGGATGGTTCGATCATGCCACCCCAAACGAGAAGCTATTTTGCTTGAACTACCTCGGTGCCAATGAAACTGAAGTGCCGCACAGGATGATCCGGGAAGTTTGGCGATCGGTTGCCATGTTTACCGTTGCTCCCATGCAGGATTTTCTCGGCTTGGGTTCTGAAGCACGCATGAACCTGCCTGGATGCGCCTCAGGCAATTGGTCCTGGCGTATGTCCAGGCAAGCACTCAACAACACGCTTAAGGATCAGATTTATCAGCTCAACTTCCTCTTCAGCCGCCTGCCGGAAAGTGAAAAAACGAAGAATACATTGAAGTTACAGTCGGAATTTAGCGATGTGGTTAAGCCGCACTAACAGCGCATTTTGGAATCAAAAAAGAGGCTGACAATCTAAAGTCAGCCTCTTTTGCTTTATCCTTGGGGATATTTTTCGTGAGCCGCCATCGCGGCGCCCACAATGCCAGCCAAATTTTGCAGCTTGGCAGCCACAACTGGAGCCTCAGTTGAAAAATACTTGGCATATTTCTCAAAGTCTTTGCTGATACCGCCGCCCAGGACAAATATTTCAGGGTTGAGCAGGGCTTCATAGGTAAGTAGAACATTATTAAAACGGGATGCCCACTGTTTCCAGGATAATTTCTCTTTTGTTTTGATCGCCGCGGAAGCGCGATGCTCCGCTTCTTTTCCGTGAATCTCGATATGACCGAGCTCGGTGTTGGGCATCAACTTGCTTTCCACAAATATGGCAGTCCCAAGCCCCGTGCCGATTGTCAGGAACATCACCACGTCGAATTCCCTCAGTGCCTCATCCCCAAAGCGCATCTCAGCCAATCCGGCAGCGTCCGCGTCATTCAGGACCAAAGCCGGCTGCCCGGTTTTTTCCGTGATCATGGTTTCCAGGTTCTTACCAATCCAATCTTTGTGAAGATTGGCAGATGTAAAAATCTGGCCATGTTTCACCACACCCGGGAAACCCGCGCCAATGGGACCTTCATAATTAAGTGTTTTCTTGATTTTATTGATGCTTTTGACAATAACCGCTGGTTCCTGGATGGTCTTATAGGCTATCCGAACCCGCTCTGAAACCAATAGACCCGTCTCAGTGTCCACGATCGCGCCTTTTGTGGCAGAACCTCCGATGTCAATACCTAATACCTGCATAACTCCTCCTTTTAGTCACACCCAAAATCCAAGTGTTCTTCATATGTTTTTGAAAAATTATGTGTCATTCTGCCGTCACATTTGGCTCTAAAAAATAAATAATCGGTTTCTGCTGGAGCCACAGCGGCGCTTAGCGCTGCCAGGCTCGGGTTTGAAATTGGTCCGGGTGGTAAACCTGGATATCGGTATGTATTATACGGCGAATTTACCTCTAAATCGCTATAAGTTAGTGGGCTTTTCCACCAGGTGTTTGCCTGTGCGTCGTATCCTAAAGCATACTGAACAGTCGGGTCTGTCTCAAGCCGCATTCCAATCGCCAGGCGGTTGTAAAAGACGGAGGCAATCGTCGCCATTTCTTCTTCAGCAAGCGTCTCCCTTTGAATAATTGAAGCCATAGTGATAGCCTCATGCAGTGTCAGACCGCTGCTTGCCAAATCTCGTTGAAACTCCTCTGTGATTACACTGGTCCTAAAGCGTGTCAGAATTTCAACAACAAAGTCCTCAAGCGAGATGTCAGGCTTCATGCTGTACTTGCCAGGAAAAAAGTAACCTTCCAGGGTCAACAACGGCGGAATCTGCAGCTGCTCTCTGTATGTGTCCGGGGGTGCTGTTGCCAGGGTAAGGAAATTTGCCGAACTGAAGGATAGCCCCAGTCCGTCAATCATCGTGGCAATCTCTTCCATGCGCCAGCCCGCATAGATGACAAATTGCTTGTCGCGTCGGGTGACATCAGAAACCAGGTTAGCAATTTTAATTGCATTTAAACCCATTGGCACGGTGTAGTTTCCGGGTTGAATATTGCGATCCTTCCCTGAATAACTGAGGTAAGTACAGGTCAGGCTCGCGGATGCTACCAGGTTCTTTTGCTCCAGGTTCAAGCAAAGTTGTTGGATGGATTGATCCGGTTCGACTGTCACCTTCTCTTCCCGCAGTCCGCTGCCTGGCGCGACGGCCAGCATTTCCTCCCTGCCCTGGTATAGCATAATGCTATGCTTCAATGCAGAAATAGGGCTTACAGATTTTCCTGGAAAACCATAAATTGCTCTGGTCATGTAATTCACAGACACCAGTGCTGTGGCAAAAACCATTGCCAGCAGCAGGAATAGGATGAGGAAAGTCGGGTTACGCTTTTTCGTCACATTCATCCTCAGGATATTGCGCGTGGTGATCAAGATAGTTCTGCAGGATCATTGCCGCGGCCTTGTCGTCAATTGCTGTTCGCCGTGAACTCCGGCTTTTCTTCATTTGCAAGCTGGTGGCAATGACATCCTGAGTGGAAAATGACTCGTCCCAGGTTATCACAGGCAACTTGCAAACAGATCTTAATTGCTCGACAAAACGCAGTACTGAGCGAGCCCGGGGACCCTCACTGCCGTCGGAATCGTATGGGATACCCACAACAATCTTCGCGCAGCCCCCTTCTTCGCCGATTCTGCAGACTGTTTCAGCATCCTTTGCCCTGGAAACATGCGTGATGATGGAAAGCGGTCTTGCAAAACTACCGCTCTCATCGCTGATCGCGATCCCAATTCTCACATTTCCGTGGTCAATTCCGAGAATTTTCAAATTTCAGGTCATTTCCTTGCAATTTTATTTTAAAGATTATACAATGATTCATCTCAAACGAAATGGGGTTCCAATGTCTGATATACAAACGAAAATCACAAAAGTAATCCTGTATCCTTCCACCGCCCGTGTTACTAGAACGGCTGCATTTCATCTGCCAGCTGGAGATCACGAGGTCCAACTCCAGGCAATTCCTGGTTCCATTGACTCTTCATCTGTGAGCGTCAACCTTAAAACCACGTCTCAAGCGGTTGTACTGAGAAATATCGCCGTCGACACGATTGTGACCGCTCTGGCAAACCGCGAAGAACTTGCCCAACTTGAAGCTGAGATCAGAGATCTGGGTGAAGAAATCGAATCTGCCCGCCAAAGGCTCTCCGGCGCAGCCGCTAAAATTGCCCACATCGATGGACTGCTTTCAGAAACGCGCAACATAGTTTATGCTCTGACGCAGGAAAAGATATCCCTCGAGGAACACTTCAGTCAGGTTGGGCAAATCGATTCCAAACGGGAAGTTTATATCCAGGAGCAATCACGGCTGCGAATTGATCTGCAAAAGCTGGAAGATGAGCTAAAGGAAAAGAAACTGCTCTCCCAGAGTCTCAGCAACAGCGGGAGCCATGAGACTACCAGGATCAAACTTCGGATCGAAACCCAGGAAGAGGTCAGCATCAAACTTGAATTGAGCCATCTCCAGTATTCCTGCGGCTGGGATCCTGTCTACCGTGCATCATTGGAAGGTCACACGTTAAAGCTGGCATATGAAGCTGAGGTTAAGCAAAAGACAGGTGAGGATTGGCAGGAAGTGGCAATGAGCCTCTCCACCTCCCAGCCGATAGGCTTTAGGGATCTTCCGGAGTTGAGGCCTTGGTATCTAGAACAAATGTCGCCTTCACGTGCTGTCAATATCCTAAAAAGTAATGTGATTGCAGCAACGCCTGCTGGTCCAAGATCTAAGGAGGATACCGGACAATTTCCTACGGATGAATTTGATTCACTTTTTGATGACCTTAGAGAAGAGAGAGCAGTTTTGGTTAAAGATCAGGGAGTCAGCATGCGTTTCGAACTTCCGAACACTGTTTCAGCGCCCAGCAAGGACACTGCAACTCGGCTAAACATCGCAAACCTTCATTTGGACTCTGAGGTAGACCTGTTGATCGTTCCAAAAATCTCTTCTGATGCTTTTCGTCGGTTAAAACTCACCAATGAATCCAAATTCACCCTGATGCCTGGCAGGGCAGCTCAATTTTTAGATGGGGAATATCTTGGAGAGATTTATTTTGACCTTGTCCCTGCAGGCGGGAAAAAAGATATCAGTTTTGGTTCTGACCAACGCGTCATCGTGAAACGTGAAATTAAGCAGCAGGAAGTTGGCAAGAAAGTGCTGCAAGGCCGTAACATGCGTGCTTACAAATATCAGATAACGATAACTAATCCGTCTTCTGAAATGCTAAAAGCCGAAATCCAGGATAACGTCCCTGTCTCCCGCGAGGACGATATTAAGGTCCGTCTTGATAACGTAGAACCAAAACCAACAAAAATCGATGAACTCAACCGGATGACATGGAATTTGTCCTTGGAACCTAACTCAACCACTCTTCTGAAATTCGAATTTATGGTCGAAGCTCCGAGGGATGTTCCGATTATCGGATTGCCCAATGATTAACACAAAAAGGCAGTGGCTACAAACCACTGCCTTTTCTTAAACCAGTCAGATTAATTTTTCAGGTGAACCCTGAGAGCGTTTCGATCCTTTTGCACCAATGCCTGCAGGTCACCCAAAGCCTGTGCCCTCTGCAGGGTCCCAAAGCTCATTCCTTCGCCAGGGATGTCAAAATCCAGCTCAGCATCTTTGGTAAAGTGAATGAACAGCCCGCCAGGCTGGCCGCCCTTGTGGAGCTGCCCGGTTGAATGCAGGAAGCGCGGTCCAAAGCCAAGTGTGGTCGCTTTATTGACCGTGTTCAGAATCTTTTCCCGTAAAGCCTGTAGAAATTCGAAATTCTCTTTTATTCGTGGAACAAATCCGCTCAGAACAACATAGCCTCTTTCCGGAACCGTCCTGGCATAGTCCAGCAATAATGCCTCAAGTTCAGTTTCCTTCAAGGCCTCTTCATTTTTGAAGCCATACACTACTGCCTCGTCATTTTCCCAGATTGGCTCACCGTCATCCAGTTTGCCGTTCTTCTGGTAGGCGTTGATCACTTCCCTGGCTATCGTTTTACTGAGCTGCACATTCGGTTGATCAAACGCGTTCACCTGCAGCACCGCGCATGCGATCGCTGTGGCATACTCCCAGCGATAAAATTCTTTCGCAAGTGTATACGGCTCCGGAATGGCAATCGTCAACACCACATGCCCGGCTTGTTTCAGTTCTTCCGCTAAATTGGCTTTACTGCCATCGGTCTTGAAGTAGACAAAAATCCTGTCATCAGGATAATTTTGTCCATGCAGCACCGGTTCGTTCTCAATTGGCAGAATGCCCTTGCCCTCTTTTCCGCTGCTTTCCGCGATCAACTGCTCAAGCCAGGGCACCAGGTTGCTGGCAAATCCTTCAGCAATGAAGGTCAATTTGTCTTTTCCGTGCTTTTGAGCCTCACCCAGCACCAAGCCCAGCATCAGGTTGGGATTAGCTGAATATGGCACGTTTTTACGGCTCTGAAGGTCAGAGGCATTGCCCTGCCCAAGCATTTTTTGCAGATCGATGCCCATCACAGCGGCCGGCACCAGCCCAAAGCGGGTAAACACCGAGTAGCGTCCGCCGACGTCCGGGCGGGCATTAAACACCTTGCGAAAACCTTTTCTGTAAGCCAGGTCCTGCAACGAAGTGTTGGGATCTGTGATTGCCACAAAATGCTTGCCAACATTCTCAGGATCAATCTTCTCCAATTCAGCCCAAAAATACTTAAACGCTGACATGGTTTCGCTGGTGCCACCGCTTTTGCTCGAGACGATAAAAAGTGTTTTCTTCAGATCAACCCCGCGTAATCGGAAAGCGATCTCATCCGGGCTGGTTGTATCAATGATCTGCAGCTTCAAACCCTTGCCGCCCGCAGGCGCAATCGCCTGGCTCATAACTTCCGGAGCCAGGGAAGAGCCGCCCATACCGAGCACAAAAGCATACTCATAGCCTTCAGAAAGCAGTTTTTCCTTGAAGGCTGTCAGTTCTTCAATGATGGCAAATTGCTGACCTGGCAAACTCAGCCAACCCAAACGCTCACGGATCTCATCGTGACCAGACTGATCTTCTGTCCAGAATGATGGTTCGTGATCAAACAGACTACCCACAAAAATTTCATCCGCGGCTCTTTTAACCGCAGCATGAATTGCATCTCCAAGGTCTGCAAGTTCCGCCTTGAAGAAGGCCCGCTTGGTTTCAATTGTTTCCAATAACGAAAGGTATGCCTGCTTAAACTTTTCTACTCCGTCATCTTCCAGTTCCTGGGCAATGCGAAGAAAGTCAAAGCCAAGATCCGGCATCATGTCGAAGTTATCGGTTGCCCGTTGCAGATCCTGTTCAATCCGCAGCTCAGTATCTCCATGGTCCAAAAACGCGCTCAAGGTCGCTGGTGGGATCGTGTTGACGCTCTCTGGAGCGACCAATTCATCCACATATAAAGTGTCGGAATAGTCTTTGTTCTTGGTGCCTGTCGATGCCCAAAGCGGTCGTTGCACCCGCGCGCCATGTTGCTTAAGCTTCTCAAATCGCTCTGTAGCGAAGAATTTCAAAAATTCCTGGTAAGCAAGTCTGGCGTTGTCAACTGCGATCTTCCCGGTTAATGCAGCTACCTGATCTGTTGCCTGGGGATTAGCTTCAACATACTCCTGCAGGCGGCTATCCACCAGGCTATCGATCCGTGAGACAAAGAAAGACGCCACGCTGGCAATCCGATCTATTGGCAGTCCTTTCTCAAGGCGTTTCTCCAGACCACAAAGATAAGCCTCCATCACTTCGAGATACCTGGGAATTGAGAATATCAGGGTGGCATTGACGTTAATGCCTTCGCTGATCAAAGCCTCAATCACAGGCAATCCTGCTTTGGTTGCGGGCACTTTGATCATGACGTTCTTACGATTCATCTGAGCCCACAAGGCGCGGCCATCTTCGATTGATTTCTCGATCTCATAGGCCAGCAGCGGGTTTATCTCGACGCTTACCATGCCGTCCACGCCATCAGTAGCTTCGTATACCGGCTTGAATAGATCTGCCGCCGCCTGGATATCTTCACGCACCAGCTCAAGATAGATTTGTTCCTTGTTGAGCCCTGCCCAGGCCATCGATTGCAGAGTATCGTCATAAGCCGCGCTGCTGCTGATGGATTTTTCAAAGATGCTGGGGTTGGAAGTAACGCCATAGACCTCCCCGTCTTCGATCATGCGTGCCATCTCGCCATTTACCAACATGCCGTGTTCAATGTTGTCGTACCAAACGGATTGTCCGGCTTGTTTTAAAGATTCAGATCGCTTCATTCATTCACTCCAGTTTTCTAAAACAGCTTGCGTGCTAATCTGAGGACATTTTCCACAGTGAAACCAAACTTTTCAAGTACGATTTCACCGGGTCCGCATTTACCAAACTCGTCGATACCGATCGTAATGCCTTCAGAGCCAACATATTTCTGCCAGCCTGTGGTGACACCCGCTTCAATTGAGACGCGCCGTTTCACTTCGGAAGGGAATACAGATTGCTGGTATTTCTTTGTCTGTTGTTCAAACAATTCCCAGCTTGGGAAGGACACAACCCGCACCTTATGGCCTTGTTTCTCAAGCTTCTTGCCGGCGTCATAAGCAAGGCTCAATTCAGATCCGGTTGCCATCAGGATGATATCAGGCGTAATGGCTTCAGTTTCGTAGAGGATATAAGCGCCTTTTGCGACATTCTTTGCAGGTTTGCAGACCTTGCGGTCGAATGTTGGAAGGTTTTGTCTCGACAGGATCAAAGCAACCGGTCGGTCGCGATGTTCGATCGCATACTTCCAGGATTCGACGACTTCGTTGGCATCGCCAGGTCGTAACACGACCAAATCCGGGATGAGGCGCAAGCTCATCACATGTTCAATTGGCTGGTGTGTGGGGCCATCTTCTCCGACCGCAATAGAGTCGTGGGTCAGCACCCAAACAACGCCCATTTTTGAAAGCGCGGATACACGCAACGATCCTCTGGCATAGTCCGAAAACACCAGGAATGTCGCCACGTAAGGAATAATTCCGCCGTGTACCAGCAAACCGTTCCCAATCGCAGCCATTGAGATTTCCCGAACTCCAAAATGGATATTGCGTCCTTCAGGCGTTTCCGGGCTGAATGCCGGTACTTTGTCCATCCAGGTTTTCACAGACGATGCCAGATCTGCAGAGCCGCCTACCAACTCGGGCAGCACTGGGCTGATTGCGTTGATCACTTTCCCGGAGGCTTCCCGAGAAGCTAAACCCTTTTCGCTGGCAGGGAAGACCGGCAAACTCTTCTCCCAACCCTTAGGCAACTTGCCTGCAAGCCTGCGCTCAAATTCGGCAGCCAGATCCGGGTAAGCGGTTTTATAACTTTCATACTTCTTTCCCCACTGATCCTGAGCCTGCTTGCCGGCATCCTTCCTGGAGCGGAAGTGTTCCAGGATTTCTTCAGGAATATAAAACATCGGCTCAACAGGCCAACCAACATTTTCTTTGGCTTTTGCTAATTCGTCCTTGCCAGCTGGTGATCCATGGATGCCAGATGTATTGGCTTTGGTCGGCAGACCGTAACCGATGGTCGTCCGGCAAATAATGAGCGAAGGACGGGGGTACTTTTTTGCTTCTTCGACTGCCGCATTGATTGCTTCCACATCGTTTCCGTCTGCGACCCGCGAAACATGCCAGCCATAAGCTTCAAATCGCTTTGCCACATCTTCAGTGAAGGTCAAACTGGTGGAACCCTCAATGGTGATCCTATTGTCATCATAGAGATAAATCAGCTTTCCAAGCTTCAGATGCCCAGCCAGAGATGCGGCTTCGGAGCTGATACCTTCCATCAGGTCGCCATCTGTCACAATGCCGTAAGTGTAGTGGTCGATAATTTCGTGACCAGGTTTGTTAAAAATCGCGGCCAAGTGCCTCTCAGCAATCGCCATTCCAACGCCAGTCGCAAAACCCTGTCCAAGAGGTCCGGTGGTTGTTTCAACACCCGGGGTATGTCCCCATTCCGGATGACCAGGCGTGATTGAGCCCCACTGACGAAACTGTTTCAGGTCGTCAAGTGACACATCGTATCCGGTCAGATAGAGCATGCTGTAAAGCAGCATGGAGCCATGACCTCCTGAAAGGACAAATCGATCCCGGTTTGACCAGGCAGGATCTACCGGGTTATACTTCATTTGATGCATGTAAAGGGTGTATGCAAGCGCGGCCGTACCCATTGGCAAACCTGTATGGCCAGAATTCGCCTTCTGTACACCATCAGCCGAAAGGAATCTGATTGTGTTTAATGCCTTTTCCAGATTGATTTTCGTCATTTACGACCTCCAAGGTATTTTTTTGTTTAGGAATGATAAAATTCTATCATTGAATTTCTTTGCCCACCCTCAAAAGTGGTGGATTAGTTAAGCCAGATTAACTATCTGAGAAAGAGGAACTGCACATGGAACTTAGAGGTAAAAACGCTTTAGTCACCGGCAGTGGTATTCGTCTTGGGCGCGCGATTGCTCTCGCGCTTGGCGAAGCGGGCTGCAATCTCGCGCTTCACTACAATTCTTCAGTCGAATCGGTGATCCAGGTAAAATCTGACATCGAAAAAATGGGTAGAAAGGCACGGGTCTTCCAGCAGGACCTGGAAGATACCTCAAATGTCCAGGATCTGATGACCAGGGTTTGCGAGGAATTTGGGCACATTGACATCTTGATCAATAATGCTGGCATTTATCCCCCTGGACCTGGAAAAGCCGCGACGCCCGAAAAAATCAACCGTGTTTTTAACATCAACTTGTTTTCCCCATGGCTGCTGATTTCAGCGTTTGCCAGCCAACTTCCCAAAGACGCACAAGGTAAAGTGATCAACATTAGCGATGGAAAAATTTTCCAGTATGGTACAGATCATTTCAGCTATCGGGTGACGAAACATGCAATCAATACCATCACTGCCATGTTCGCCCTCGAACTAGCGCCAAAAATAACGGTTAACGCAATTGCTCCCGGCACCATGCTGCCTTTGCAGGGTTATGAACACGCCAATCTCCAGGTTGTCGCAGACCGGCAGATCCCGCTAAGGCGCATTGGCAACCCCGAAATTGTTGCCCAGAATGTTCTGCACATCCTCAGCCAGGACTTTATGACCGGGCATGTCATTCGGGTTGATGGCGGAGAATTTCTCTAAAGGAGTTGTGATGGATAAAATTATCATCACAGATTTACGGGCCACTGGCGTTGTAGGCGTAAAGTCTCCTGAACGGGATCAACCTCAAACCCTGCTGATAAATATCACTCTTTTTACCGATTTGAAACCTGCGGGATTAACTGACGACATCAAGGATACTGTTAGCTATTCAACCATAGCTAAAGCCGTTTCTGCCCGAGTGGCTGAAACACAGTATTACACCCTTGAAGCTTTGTCTGATGATCTTGCGCGCTTACTACTTGACAGGTTTGATGTCAGTGCTGTGAAGATCAGGGTCCAAAAACCTGAATTTGTTGCCAACACCTCGCGTGTTGGGGTTGAAATCTATAGGGAAGCGGTCTCAAACACCCATTAATTTGAGATCCGGTTCAGGAACTCCATCCTGGTTTCCAGGTGTTTTCTGAACCCACCCAACATCGCCGAGGTGGTCATTTTTGCCTGTTCCTTTTTGATCCCGCGCATCATCATGCACAAGTGCTGTCCTTCAATCACCACCCCCACCCCCCAGGGATTGATGACATCCTGGATGAACTCAGCAATTTGTTGTGTCATGCGTTCTTGAACCTGTAATCTATGCGCAAACATATCCACAATTCGGGGTATTTTTGAAAGCCCGATCACTTTTCCTTTTGGCACATAGGCTACGTGCGCCTTGCCGAAAAATGGCAGCATGTGATGCTCACACAAGCTATAGAATTCAATGTCTTTGACGATTACCATTTCATCATAATCAACGGTGAACAAGGCGCTGTTAACCAGTTTAACCGGATCGGTCTGATACCCACCCAAAATCTCCTGGTATGCACGTGCAACACGCTCAGGTGTTCGCACCAAACCTTCCCGTGCTGGATCCTCACCAATGGCTTTTAGGATCTCACTGACGGAGCTCGTGATGGCAGGCACATCAAATCCTTTTCCCTCATCAAGGTTTGGAATCGACTCAAAATCATCATCATAATCGTAAGTCATGTTTCAATCTCCTGAGCTTATTTTAATACACATGCAGCCTCAAGCGAGGCTGCATGTAAATCTTTCATTCATTCCACTCTATCCAACAATTGGATCAATCAGACCGTAGGTTCCATCACGGCGTCGATAGAGAACATTGACCTTTGAGGTCTCAGCGTTATAGAAAACGAAAAAGTCTTCATGCCCTAGCAGTAGCAATTGTTCAAGAGCTTCCTGTTCGTCCATGGGAGTAAGGGTGAAGGTCTTTCTGCGGACAATCACGGGTTCTTCGTCTTCATCTATATCTTCTGTTGGCATCAGTTGAGCAACCTCGGCCACCTCAGGAGCACGTTTGCGCCAGTGCTTACCCTTGAATCGCTCAATTTGGCGGGTCATTTTGTCAACAGTGGCATCAATCGCGGCATAAATGCTGTCGGCTCGCTCTTCTGAACGAAGAATAAAGCCTTTTCCGCGAATAGTTACCTGTGCGATAAAGCGATCTGAAGCATTGCGGGCAGTCTTTGCATACGCTAAATCCACGCGGCACTCACCGATTTCGCTGAGGAACCGATCCAATTTTCCGACTTTCTTTGTTGCGTATTCCTTGATTCGGTCGGTCAATTCAAGGTCTTTGGTATAGATATCCATATTTAGAGCCATGGGAACCTCCTATATGATTTTATGGAATTATACATGATTCGATATTGAAACGAAAATTTAGTTAACGTTAAAATCCGACTTTCCAACGGTTACTGCATAAACAAGGCCTGATTTGGCATCCCTCAGCGCTTGTGAGGCAGATTCGAGGGTAGCTCCAGTTGTAAAAACATCGTCGATCAACAAGATCCGTTTTCCTTTGACTATTGCTGGATCAGCTTCAAAGACTCCGCGCACATTCTCCCTGCGCGATTGAACATTCAGATCCACCTGGGAAGCCTTTTCTCTGATCCGACTAAGCCCCTCTGTCGAGAGTGGCTTTCCGAGCGCTTGTGCCACAGGACGTGCGAGGCGCTCTGCCTGGTTGTAACCGCGCTGTTCCTGCTTACGTTTTGACAAAGGAACCGGAATGACCAGATCTATTTCCCAATTTTCCGTTTGGATTACTTTAAGCAGGTAACTTGCCAGAACTCTGGCAATTCCGACATCATTTTGGTATTTCAAGTGGTGAATAGCTTCCCTGATCACCCCGCCATAAAAGGCAAAAGCACGAAATTGTGCATAGGCGGGTTTCCGATTAGCGCAGTTTGGGCAATTCCCGCTCGTGCTGACATAGGCGTTGCAATATGGGCAGACATTTGCTGGCACGCGCTTGATGGTTCCATAACATTCAGGGCAAATGATTTCGCCCTCAAGACCACACCCCAGGCAATGTGGCGGAAAGACCCAGTCAATCGCGTTCCACATCCATTCTGGCAGTTGCGCCTTTTTCCGTGTTATTCGCATCAGGAAGCAAAGGTATTCTGGTAAAAAAGTTGTATGGCAGGCCAAAAGATTGACAGCAAAGTAAATAAAATCATCAAAATCAAGATGATGATCAGAAAGTACTCCAGGGGTCCAAGACGATTTCCCGTACCAGAAGCCATACAAACTCCTCCATATTTGGTAAATCTATTATAATATTTAAACAAATTCCTGAAAACCTTAGATTATCTATTGCCAGGTTAGCTTGAAACATCTAAGATTAGGATGTCGTTCTAATAGAGAAAAGGAGCAACATGAGTGATATTTTTGATAAAGTGGCTGAGGATCGCGACCCATTGAAAAAGTTGCTTTCCAAGATTCCTGGATTTAAGGGTTATGTCGAACGCGGTGACCGCAGATTGTCTGATAAGTTACTGCGTGAAACTATCGCAAATGAATACGAAGCGCACTACCAGCGCATTTCAGGTTTGCAGCGCGACTTGATTTCGCAAGGCGGTTTGGCTTACATTGATGATCTCGAAAGTGCTGCTATCAAGCTGCGCCAGTTCATTGATCGCGTTCGGACTGCTTCTTACGGATATGCGGGTCTTTTTGATGCCATCAAAATCAAGGAAGAAGAATTGGCAAGCATTTATCAATACGATGCCGAATTGTTGGAAAAAGGCGCCACCGCATCCGGCGCAATCGACAACGTGGAATCTTCCATCGGCACAGACGGCCTGCCCGCTGCACTTCGGCATTTGATTTCAGTTAGTCAGGAATGCGTTGATTTGTTCAACAAGCGTTCAGATGCCCTTAAAGGCATAGCGTAACCAATTGTTCAGGAATTAATGGAGGATTAATATGGCAAGAGTATTTGATGTTGTTGAATATCCCAGCGAGATGGCTGATGAACTGGTTCATCGTTTTCCCGAAACTGGTGTCGCAGATCTACGCTTTGGATCGCAGGTAATTGTCCGCGAATCCCAGGCGGCGGTCTTCTTCCGTGATGGACGCGCGCTGGACGTACTTGGTCCAGGACGCCACACGATCACCACTGCGAATGTGCCTTTGCTCACTGACCTGTTGGGCAAGCTTTTTGGAGATCGCACCCCCTTCACCGCGGAAGTTTACTTTGTCTCCATGCGTGAATTTGCTGATCGCAAGTGGGGCACCCCGCAGCCTATCATCGTCCGCAACACTGGCGTAGGCCTTGGGCTTGCCCTTCTGCAAGGGTTTGGTACCTATAGTTTCCAGGTCAGCGATCCACAGCAATTCGTCACCCAAATTGTTGGTCAGCTTGGCGCCTATCGCACCTCTGACATCGAGAACCGCCTCCGCACGATGTTGCTCTCCCGCCTGCAGGATCTGCTCGGAGAGACCACCGTAAATAAGAATGTGCTGGACCTGATCGGTCTAACCGACGAGCTTGGGGCTGGCGTGCGCGCCAAAGCTCAGGACGACTTCCTGGCAATTGGTTTGCTGCTGAAGTCTTTCTACATCGGCAATCTAAAGCCTTCGGATAAGTCAGCCAAAGAACTGCGCGAGATGGGCATGCTCGACATGCAAACCTACACTCAGCTTCAGGCTGCAGATGCCATGCGCGACGCCGCTCAGAATCCCTCTGGTGGAGCAGGTCTCACCGCAGGAATTGGCGCTGGTATGGGAATTGGAAACGTTCTATCCGGTTCGCTTGCCGGCATGACCCAGGGGCAAGGACAGTCTCAGACTCAACCAACCGCTCCTTCAGCTGATGCCGGTATGGCAGATGTTATGACCCCCTCTGAAGTTGCTGGTTTTCTAAAAGTTTCTGAAGAGGACGTGCTTGCTGCTATTACCGCCGGCGAACTTAAAGCCCGCAAGATCGGCAGCGCTTATCGCGTGAGCAAAGAATCCCTGCAGGAATACCTGCGCGGTTAATTTGTGCTCAAATAGGTAAAAGTGGCTGGTTACTAATACCAGCCACTTTTTTATCTCTCAACCAATTGCCTTATTGATTAGTTCGCGGATTTGTGGTTCCACTTTTGAATCCATTTCGAGGAGGGCAAATGAAGTAGGCCAGAAAGCGCCATCATCCAGTTTGGCTGTGTCACTAAAACCTATGGTGCTGTACCTCGAATCAAATCGATGCGCGCTCTGGAAAAAGACCAGGGTATTCCCATTGAGTTGATAGGCCGGCATTCCATACCAGGTTTTTGCATGCAGGTCAGAAAATTCATCCCTGATCATTTCGTGCAACCTTGTGGCAATTGCCCGCTCAGCCTCAGGCATTTCACCAATTTTATCCAGCACGGCCTGTTCGTCACTTGCCTTGCTTCGTTTTGATTTATCAGCCTTCAGTTCCCTGGCTCGCTCTTTCATGGCAGCTTTTTCCTCATCTGACCAATCCGAAGCTTTTGTTCCACTTTTATCTTGTTTATTTTCAGCCATAGTTAACCTCACTGATTCCATTCTACAAAACTCAATGTAAGCAGTAAACTGCCTGTACAGGTTATTTTCACAAAGCAAGGATTAAACACAAAAGGCATCCCGTCTATGGAATGCCTTTGTCGTTTGCTTGAAGCAGATCTTACTTTTTGTTGGCTTCGATGGCTTTCACTGCATCGCCGACAGATTGAATGGTGCGAGCGTCTTCATCAGAGATGTTGATGTCAAATTTTTCACAGAAACCATCAATCAGGAAAAACTGATCCATAGAATCAGCCTTGAGATCCTCGATGAAATGGGTTTCCAAAGTGATATCGTCCCCATCAATCTTCAGGACATCCATGACAACGGCTTTTACTGCTTCGAAAATTTCGTTTTGTTCCATTTTTTACCTCTATTGTTATAATGACTTTAACTGTAACACAAATGTTTGACATTTCTTATAGCCTCTACTATAACACTTTATGATGACAAAAGATGCGCTTCTGCCCCAAAGAAAAGATGATCATTTAAGGATTAACCTTGAAGAGGATGTCCAATCGATGATTTCGACCGGTTTTGAAAGGATTCGTTTAATCCCCAAAACTCTGCCGGACTTGGATTTTGAACGCATCAACACATCATTAACACTTTTCGACAAACAACTTGCAGCTCCAATCCTGATCTCCTCTATGACTGGCGGCACCGCTTCTGGCGCTGCTTTCAACCGCTTCCTTGCTTTGGCAGCAGAAGAATGCGGAATTGCCATGGGTGTTGGATCCCAGCGTGCAGCCATTGAAGACCATCAGCTTTCGGAGACTTTCAATATCCGCAAATTCGCCCCTAACGCGCTGCTTTTTGCCAATCTCGGCGCTGTGCAGCTCAATTATGGTTATGGGATTGATGAATGCAAAAAAGCTGTGGACATGCTCCAGGCAGACGCGCTCTACCTGCACCTCAATCCCCTGCAGGAAGCCCTCCAGCCGGAAGGAAATCACGATTTTTCCGGCTTGTTGCCGAAAATTGAACAGATATGCCTTTCACTGCCTGTGCCTGTTTTAGTCAAGGAAGTTGGCTGGGGCATTGACTTTGAAACTGCAAAACAACTCCTTGAAGTTGGAGTTGCCGGCATTGATGTGGCTGGAGCTGGAGGCACCTCCTGGGCAAAAGTGGAGATGCATCGACAACCTGATAGCAAAAAAGACGCAATAAAGTTAGCATTCGAGGATTGGGGCATTCCAACCGCCAAAAACCTCCTCCAACTGCGTGAGATTGAAGGGAAACCTCTCATTATCGCTTCTGGTGGTCTGCGAGATGGTGTGGATCTCGCAAAATCCTTGGCGCTTGGTGCCACACTCGGTGGATTTGCCCGCAAATTCTTGCTTGCCGCAAACATTGGCGAGCGTGAACTGATCAACCAGATCGAAACGATCAAAACAGAAATGCAGACAGCCATGTTTGCCTGTGGGGTGAGCAGCCTCTCAGAGTGGAATATCAGCCACCTGGAAGGCATTGAGCGCTTATGAGCTACCTCGACTCGCTAAAAGATCAGTTTGAAGCCAACCTGAAGCAGCTCGCACTTGCCCGTACCCCGGATAGCCTGCCAGGTCTGCACGAAATGGTCACATACCATTTTGGATGGAATAGCCCTTTCTCCAAAACCGGCAAGCGTCTGCGTCCGATGCTTTTGCTCACCAGCAGCCACTTATTCGGACAAGAACCTCTGAATCTGATGCCTGCTGCTGTGGCAATGGAAGTGCTGCACAATTACACCCTTGTTCATGATGACATTGAGGATCAAGGTGAGACACGCCACGGGCGCGAATGCCTTTGGCGGCGATATGGTCTGGCGCAGGCTTTGAACCTTGGCGATTACTTGTCCTCGATGGCACATGACATCTTTTATGAGGTTGAAGCCGGGGTGGACCCTGCGGATTTTGCCCATGCCTATTCTGTCTTTCGCCAGGTTTCCATGGACGTTATCCGCGGACAGTATCTGGATATGTGTTTTGAAACTGAAAAGAGCGTATCAGTCGATGAGTACCTGGAAATGATCCGCCTCAAGACATCCTGCCTGATCTCAGCCTCGATACGAATTGGAGCGTTGCTAAGCGGAGTGGATGATGAAATGGATGGCTTGCTTGAGAAGATTGGCAAGCATGCCGGGTTAGCTTTTCAGATTCAGGATGATTACCTGGGCATCTGGGGCGACACGAGCAACACTGGCAAATCCAACTTGACGGATCTTATAAGCCGGAAAAAAACCTATCCAATCCTGCTCGGACTGGCTGAGAGCACGGCATTCAAAGCGGTCTGGGACGCTAACCCGCAAATCACTCCAGAAATTGCCAGGCAAATGGCAAAGATTTTGTCCGAAGCGAAGATTGACGAGAAAACAAACGAAGCAGTTTTAGGCCACCTTAGCGTGGTTAAAAAAGGTCAGGAACGCTTAAATAACTCTATAGAGAACGAAAGCTCTCATCTTTGGACTTTGCTGAATTCGGCCGTTATACAGACTTTCGCTTCGACTTCCCAGCCTGAAACTCAGATTTAGCGCGCCAGCTTGCTACGATCAACCCTAACCCAACCCAGTAATACGGCAAACCGAAAGTATCCAGGCTGAAGCCTTCCACGATCAGCGCGATGATCAGCAGCTGACCCGCCAGCCCCATCGCTCTGAACAGCCCCGATTGCTTGCGTTTTTCAACCGCTTTCGCGTTGCGCCAATGCTCTACCACCCATGCCACAAAAACCGAAAAACCAATGATGCCGGTTTCTGCAAGCAATCTCACCCATAAGTTTTTTGCGTTTGGAATGAAATTGTCATAAAGCAATATCGAGAGAGTTTCAGGTAATTGATAGCCAAAACTGGGTATCGTTTCAGGGTAATAATAGCCGGCCACACCTAATCCACTACCTAACCAGGGAAACTTGAGATACACGTTAAAGGCAGTTTGCCAGTAAGTAATCCTTTCAGCAAAACTAAGCCGGCTTGCCCAACCCAAAATTCCGTATTGCTTCAACAGCGAAACATCAAACAGCTGCTCCATACGGGGATCCAACTGCCGCATGATCAGACCAGCAGCGAATACTAAAAGCAGAAGAATTGCCAGCAGCAACAGCCAGAGCAAAAGCTTTGCAAAAAAACGTTGCTTTTGGCCTTGTTTTCTCCCAGTCTTATCTTCCCTTTTGTCCAACAGCCTGTTAATGAATGAATTCGATAGTCTTATCAACAAGTACATAAAGACAGCGATGATTGTGAGCCATCCTATCCTGGAAAAACTAATAAACATGCTTATAATTCCCCCAGCCAGCAGGAGAAACTCATAGGGAATTTTTCCGAATAGCTTCTTTGAATACACCGTTTCTTTTCGAATAGTGAAGCCAAGCCAGATTGGAATATACAAAATGTTCAGCTGGTGTGCCAGCCATGATGGCTCAAAAGCCAAACCGGTTGCCCTGTCGTTGTACAATCTGGTGGAGGTAGAAAATATTTTCTGGATAAGCTCAAGTATCTCGGGATATCCGTCGAATATTTTGTAGGAAACAAACTGCACGCCAGCCACAAGGATGATGATTACCCCACCCAAATTGATCCAACGTAAGGCTTTGCGTATCTGTTTTTGATCTTTTAAACAATAGATGGTTACAAGATAAAAACCAAAGCCAAAGAGCAGAGTTACGAACCCCTCAACAGCATTTCTCCAAATGGGTATTGATTGAAAGCTTGGTAATTCTCTCAGGAAGGCAATTGCAACTGATAGAAGTGCAATCAAAAAGAAAACGTAAAGCGGCTGGAATTGTCGGGGAAAAGATTTATTCTTCAGGGAATCAGGCACGACGACGATCAAAATCAACAAAACCATCGGCAGAAATGACAATGGCGCAACTGTCGTGCCCCCAAAAAGCTTCGAAAAGAAGGGGAAGCTTGTTATGGGCAAAGCCAGCAATAACAGCTTCCAACTGATATCTGAAAGGATTTCTTTAAACCTGGTCACGTTCCGGTTCTTTCGTCAGCAATTCCCCATACAGTAAGGAAATCGCCAGCCCAGCCAATGCGCCTGCCAGGATCAATATCGACCGCTGATATGCTACCGGGCGATCCGGGATCGGTGCAGGTTGATACTGGCTGACGTTAAGCTCCCCTGTAAGCCCCAGGCTGAACGGACTTTTCTCCAAAATGACGGTTTCCGTCTCACTCAGAAGCCTCTCAACAATTTCTGGTGTCAGCGATTGGCAAAACGGCAGTTCCTGTTTAATGGGGTCTTCAAGGCAGCCTGTCAACATCGCCTGGCTGGCTTTAGCTTCAGAAAGAGCCAGCGCGTGTGGGTAAGCTTCAGCCAGCCGCTCATAGGCTTTTTCTGCCCAGGTGGAAGCAACCAGTGCCGCGACTTCCGGGTCTACGTCCCTGACTTTGATCATTGTGCTCATTAATTGCCGCTCGATCTTCGTCTTTCGGATGAGCTCTGTGGATGTGTAGCTCGTTCCCTCTTCTGCAAGGCTCTGCCTGACACTTTCGACCACATCCGGATGGAAAACAAGCGTGCCAACAATATCGACCTGGGCGTCTATCATGATTTCTGTGACATTGGTGTCAGTTACGACTTCCAGGTTAGTGGTCAGCTTTGAAACGGCTTCGTATTTTGGGGGCAGGAAAAGGCTGATAGTAAATCCAATCAAGGCGCCGAGAAGCATAATACCTGCCACGCCCAGCCAATCCGTTGGTCTGGCACGAAAAATCCTGGGTCTGAAATCCTGCTTTGCTAAGGGTTTTCCCTTTTTTTTCATCGCTCTCCAAAACTATCGAGGTTTTTCGTATTTTAACACTGCCTACAAGGAATGACAAACGCCATCTTCTGCTGGTAAAATCGTATCATGATTACCTATTCGATTGACACGCCTTTAATTCACTGCAAAAACGTGCTAGGGGAATGCCCTCTTTGGGATCCAACTCGTGAAGTGCTTTTCTGGATTGACATCGACCTGGGATTACTACATGAATATCACCCGAAGACTCTTGACCTGAAAGTACACCAGATTGGGCAAAAGCTTGGCTGCATCGCACTCACTGAGACTGACCATTTACTGCTTGGAACTAAGCTTGGATTTGCCTTCTACCGGGTTGGGGATCCTCCACCAGCCAACTTCCTTGATGTGATCCCTCAAGGCACTGGTTCCATGTTCAATGATGGCAAGGTCTCGCCAGAGGGTGAGTTTTGGGCAGGCTCAAAGGGTCCTCGGGGTACCTCAAAACTTTACTGCCTTTCGCACGATCTGACATGCAGCATCCTCTTAGAGGATCTTACGACCTCTAATGGCATTGGTTGGAGCTCCGACGGAAAGTACTTCTTCCATACTGATTCTCGTGAGCATTCCATCTACCGTTACACGTTGCGGGGTAAAGAACTGACCAACAAAGAAATCTTCTACACTCCTTCCGAAGGGACGCCAGATGGGCTTACCATCGATTCGGACGGCAATCTCTGGGTTGCCATCTGGGATGGTGGCAGAGTGGTTCAGCTTTCACCTGAGGGCGAAGAATTAGCGCAGATCCTTATGCCTGTCAGCCGCCCCACATCAGTCGCCTTTGGCGGACAAGACCTGCGCACGCTTTACATAACCAGCGCCTCAGTTGACCTGACCGAAAAAGAAAAAAGCGCTCAACCATTTGCGGGAGCGATCTTCTCTATTCAAACACAAGTAGCAGGACTGCCTTCACAATGCTTTATGCTACGCGCAAAGCTTGTGTAATAACAAACCCTATGTCTAATCCTCGTCGTCTTCCGCGTTCTTTTCTTCCCTGAGACGATCGTGGGTGTTTAATATACGCTTCCTCAACCGCAAACTCTCAGGCGTGACTTCCAGCAGCTCGTCTGGTCCCAAATATTCAATCATCTCATCCAGGCTCATTTGACGCGGAGGATTTAAACGCTCGTCCAAATCTCGGATCGACTGGCGCATATTGGTCAGGTGCTTTTTCTTGGCAATGTTGATCGAAAGATCCTGTGCCCTTGGGGTCTCACCCACAATCATTCCTTCGTAGACTTCCACTCCGGGACCGATGAACAGAATCCCTCTTGGTTCAGCGTTTTTCAATCCATAAGTTGAGGAAACTCCATCCTCCCTGGCAACGATCGAACTGGAGGTTCTGCTTTCGATGGAACCTTCAAGTGGCTGGTCGCCTACGTAAAAACTGTTGAGAATACCTCTTCCACGGGTCGCATTCAGGAATTTGTAACGAAAACCTAATAAACCGCGGGTTGGCATGGAGTAGATTAAGTGCACAGTTCCATCCGGGTTATTGGTCATATTGGTCATCTTGCCCTTGCGCTGCCCCAACATTTCCACCACAATCCCAACGCTGTCATTGTCCACATCGATATGCACTTCCTCGAATGGTTCCAGTTTTTGTCCAGATTCATCCTGGATGATGATTGCTTCAGGGCGACTAACCTGGAACTCGTAACCCTCACGCCTCATTGTCTCAATCAGAATGCCAAGATGCAGCTCACCGCGACCAGATACCAGGAAGGTATCACGCTGATCTGTTTGAGCAACTCGCAAGGCGATATTCGTCCTTAGTTCCTCAGTCAGGCGCTCCCAAAGCTTCCTGGAGGTGCCCCACTTGCCCTCACGACCGCTCAGCGGAGAGGTGTTGACCCCAAATGTCATTTGAACTGTTGGCTGCTGAACCGTGATTGCGGGAAGAAGAATCGGATTCTCCACATCTGCCAGCGTTTCTCCAATCTGAATATCCTTTAAGCCGCCAATCGTAACAATCTCTCCAGCGTCAGCCATCTCTATGGCAATCTTGGCCAGTCCCTGGTAGGAAAACAGATACTTTACCTGGATCTTCTCAGATGTGCCATCAAGCTTAAGCCGCATCACCTGCCCACCCACTTTCACACTGCCCGCGTGGATCCTGCCAGTTGCCGTCACCCCGCTGTACTCATCATATCCAAGGTTGGTAACCAGCATTTGGAAAGGCGCGTTAACGTCTGCCAGTGGTCCGGGTATGTTGCGCAAGATGCTATCAAACAAGGGGATGAGATTTTCTGCAAGTTTTTCCGTGGTTCCTGCCAATCCTGCCAGCCCATCAGCATAGATGATCGGAAATGCAAGCAGCTCACTACTGGCTCCAAGTTCCACAAACAAATCAAAGGTCGCGTTCAGAGCCTGGTCGGCATCTGCGTCGCGCCGATCCAGTTTGTTGATCACCACGATGGTTGGCAGGTTCTTGGCAATCGCTTGCTTGAGCACGAATCGTGTTTGCGGTTTGGGCCCTTCAACAGCATCCACCAGCAGCAGAACACCATCAACCATGTTCATGATCCGTTCTACTTCTCCACCGAAATCAGCATGCCCGGGAGTGTCAACAATGTTAATTTTGATCAAATCCCCGCTTTCAGGATCCGGCAGCATGATAGCAGTATTCTTGGCAAGAATAGTGATTCCGCGTTCTCTTTCCAGATCGTTGGAATCCATGATGCGTTCCTGAACCTTCTGGTTCTCGCGGAACACCTTTGCCTGTTTGAGCATGGAATCGATCAGGGTCGTCTTACCATGATCCACATGAGCGATGATCGCCAAATTTCTTATGTCCTTACGTTCAGTCAGCATTAACTATTCTCCAATTTCCAATAAAAAACCCGGCGAACCGGGTTTCTGCTATTCATTCAGACCAATAACGTCCCAAAAATATGGGGGTGGTTCAACCGGTTCGTCTACTATCTCAACCGCATTTCTCAATTTTTCCAACACCTGGTTGAGTTTCTCTTCGTCGTTGGCGTGGACCTCAAAAAGAGGCGCCTTTTCGGCGACTAATTCACCAATTTTGACCTTTACCAGGATTCCAACGCCAAAATCAATTTTGTCGTCTTTTTTCGAACGACCAGCGCCAAGGGTCACAGAGCTCTCCCCAACTTCCTTTGCGTCCACAGTCTTCACCCAACCGCTTTTTTCCGCGCTAATTGTTCTGTGAATTTTGGCTTGCGGCAAGCGATCAAGCTCATGGATGTAAGCAACATCACCGCGCTGGGAAGCAATTAGCTCCTCCAGCTTTTTCATGGCGCTTCCATCAGCGATCGTAGCCTCTGCCATTGCCAGCGCTTCAGGCATGGACGCAGCCTTTTTGCCAAGTATCAGCATGTAGGCAGCCAGGTGCGTGCAATGATAGCGGTAATCCTCAGGCGCATTTCCCCTCAATAGCTCCACTGCTTCTTTGAGCTCCAGTGCGTTTCCAACTGCTTCTCCAAGAGGCTGATCCATCGGCGAAAGCACTGCAATCACCCTCCGCCCGCTCAGGTTTCCAATCGAAACCATCACTTTCGCAAGTTTGCGCGCATCTTCAAGCGTTTGCATGAATGCGCCCTTGCCCACTTTCACGTCCAGAACAATCGCGTCTGCACCGCCAGCTATCTTTTTACTCATAACGGAGGAAGCAATCAGCGGGATGGATTGAACAGTGCCAGTCACATCGCGCAGGGCATAAAGTTTGCCATCCGCTGGTGCCAGATCAGCGCTTTGTCCGGTTAGTACGATACCAATCCGCTTTAACTGGCTGAAAAATTGTTCGGTTGAGAGATTGCTCGTAAATCCAGGGATTGATTCGAGCTTGTCAATCGTTCCACCGCTAAAACCCAAACCCCTGCCAGACATCTTGCCAACCGGCAGCCCACAGGCTGCCACCATCGGCGCGACACTCAAGGTGGTTTTGTCCCCAACGCCGCCAGTAGAGTGCTTGTCGACTACCAATTCACCAATCTCGCTCAGGTCCAGCACTTCACCGGAATGCGCCATTGCCAGGGTTAGATCGGTGATCTCCTGATCAGTCATCCCGTTCAGCAGGACTGCCATAGCCCAGGCTGACATCTGATAGTCAGGTATTTCATCATGGGCATAGCCGTCAACAAGAAAGTCAATTTCAGACTTTGTCAGGGCCAGGTTATCCCGTTTTTTAATAATCAAATCTAAAGCGCGCATTTTTATATCACTTATTCTGCTGGGTAGATACAAATCTTGCGATTTGGTTCCTCGCCAATGGATTCTGTATATACCAGGTCATATTTCCGCAATTCAATGTGCACAATTCTGCGCTCATTCGGCGGCATTGGTTCAAGGCACTGCCTGCGCCCGGTGGACACGACCTGGTCAGCCATCCGACGTGCAAGTTTTTGCAGCTCAATTTCTCTGCGGTGGCGGAAGTTTTGGATATCCAACTGCAACGGAATCCATTGGTTAACTTTTTTATTAACCATCAGGCTGGTAATGTATTGCAAAGCATTCAAAGTTTCAGCCCGCCGTCCAATCAAAAAACTCAGATCTGAGCCTTCAATGTTGACGTAAATAATTTCCCGGTCTTCTTCTGCCTGGTAAACTTTCTCAACCTTAACTCCAGCCTGAACATCCATTTTTTCCAACAGTTCAGACACAGTGTCTTTGACCACTATTTCGATATCTGTCTTCTCCAGGTCAACTTGTTCGATGATGTTTGAGTTCATTTCTGCCTCAAGCATTTCTTCAAAATTGAGATCCTCTTCTTCTTCTTCTTCGAGTGGAATGATCTCTTCTTCTAATTCATCGTAAGCATCCTGGTTTGATGAGTCGCTGCTGTCAAGTACGGTCAGCTTGATGCGGGCTTGCTTGGATGCAAATCGGAACAAATTCCGTTTTCCTTCATCCAAAACTTCAACTTCCACATCCTTTTCTTCGGCCCCTAATTGCTCCAGCCCCTTCTCGATAGCTTCTTCGACTGTTGGGGCAACAACCTCAAGGGTGGTTTTGTTTTTTGTCATCAGACACACTCAACTTTCAAACTTGCTTATTTCTTCATCTTTGGACGCTGGCGTTTTGCCGCTGCCCTGGCTGAAGGTTTGCTTACCTTTTCAATAACTTCAGGCTCATCTTCATCCTCATCCGGAAGATCAGGGATGACGATACTCGGTTTGCTCACTTTTGGCTTGGTTTTTATCCATGGGAAGATTCTTGACCAATCAGTTTTTCCCATTGCCGCATACTGGGCAACGGTCGTCAGGTTGCTGACCACAAAGTAAAGGGCCAGACCTGCAGAGAATTGGTAAGCCATGACACCCATCAGGATCGGCATGGTCATACTCATGCTATTCGTCATGGCAGCAGCCTGATCGTTGCCGCCTTCGGTAGGCGGTTGCATGACTCTGGTTTGGACCACTGTAGATAAAATCACCAGGATCGTGAGCACTGGAATTCCAATGCCAGCAATCATCAAGCGTTCTGGCTGACCAAGATCCATCCACAAGAAGCGGTTTTGGATAGGCAGAATCTTGGTTGAATCGAGGAATGGATAAACCATGCGCTCCAGTTTGACCAATTCAAGAGGCGTGCTGGCCATAGCTCGCATGATGCTCTGATAAAGACCTATAATGACCGGGAATTGGATCAGCATCGGCAGACAGGAACCAAAGGGGCTGACGCCGAGCTCTTTGTAAAGCTTCATCTGTTCTTCTGCCAGCTTTTCTTTATTATCCTTGTACTTCTCCTGCATCTTTACATATCGCGGGCTTTTTTGCATATCCTGCATAGCTTGTGATGATTTCAGCTGCCTGGCAGTCAGAGGATAGGTTATCAGCTTGATCAGAATGGTAAAAAGAATAATCGCAACGCCAAAATTCTTGACCACCATCGTGATCATCAATAAGACGTTGGTAAAGGGTTGAACAATCAGGGTATCCCACATAGTCGACCTCTCTATTTCTCAGGTTTGAAGGTCCAGACGGGCTGACCTTGAAAATCGAATGCATAAACCAGGTTATCCCCTTTGATGGCACCAACCAGAACCATGGTATCTGTTACAACCGGCGTGTTATAAACGCTCCCGCTTACAATGCGCGACCAGATGGCCTGTCGATCCATGCCATAAAGAGTGATCGTTCCATCCTCCAGCGCAACAACAAAGCCCTTGCCTTCAACCCATGCAAGTCCTGCGGGCATTGATCCACCCGCAATGAATTGCCAGTTTTGCAAACCAGTTTCAGGAGACAAAGAAATGATTTTGCCAGTTTTGTCGTTAAAGATGAGCTGGCCGTCAACTAAGATCGGTTGTGCCCAAACACTCCCCAAAGTGCCGGAATCATCAAAGCTCCAGACAATTTCACCACTCTGCCGGTCGATTCTGACAAACTCACCTGCCAGAGAGCCAACAAAGACTGAATCGGTCTGCGTGTCATAGAACGGTGGAGCAATCACTGCTCCATTCAATTCAACCTCTCGGATAGTTGTGCCGTCAGCTTTGTTGAGGAAAACAACTTTGCGATCCTGTGAACTGACAATCACCATATCATCAACAATTAGTGGTTCAGAAATATAAGCAAAATCGCCGTGATGGGTCCACACCAGTGTGTTACTCTCATCAATCGCGTAAATATTCCTGTCAGAATTTGGCGCGATGATCAGGTTGCCATCCTTCGCAGCTTTACCCTGGTACCAGCCTTTGGCTTCACTGAAAATCCATTCGACGGTGGGTGTTCCTGATACGTTGATTTTTAGAAGATCATTCGCAAAATCACCAACATAGATGGACTCCCCATCAATCAGGGCAGGAGCGTAGAAAACCTGCTTGATGTTGGATTTCTCTGGATAGCGCCAGGTTGCAATCCCATTTGCGGGATCGATTTCATAGACATAATTCAGGTACGATACAAATATTTGGTTCTCCCCAGCGCTGATGCCCGGAGTGCTTTCAGCCCGAGGGCCCATTGCACAGCTGGCGAGAAGTAGTCCCGCCAAAAGGACAATCAACACAGAACGAAGTAATTTTTTGCTCATAGATCTCCTAAGGTACTGGATCAAAACCGCCTGAATTGAAAGGGTTGCAGCGAATAATTCGTTTGACACCCATCCATCCACCTTTTAATGCGCCATACTTGTAAACCGCTTGGTAAGCGTAGTGGGAACAGGTCGGATAAAACCGACAAGTATTCGGCGGTAAGGTTTTTGACACTGTTTTTTGATAAGCCTTAATCATTAATAGGACCAACAATCGCGGCAGATTGCTAAACTTTTTTGGTAGATCCGATAATTCTGGATCGCAAGTCTTGCAGTCAGCCTCATGGGAAGGATCATTCGCATTCATTTTTGCTCGCCCGATTAGAAGCTCGGTTAAACAAATCTTGAACCGCGGCATCTACCTCCCGCGGTTCTGCGTAAAGAAGCCTTTTTCTGGCAATCAAAACACAATCCATGCCCACTTCAAGTCTTTTCAGATTCTCAACTGCTCTGGCGCGCAATCGACGTCTGCATCGGTTGCGCTGAACCGCCCCTCCTACCGTTCGGCTTGCAATCACTGCATACCGAATAACCTGGAAGTCATTGGTTTTCGTCACGAGAATTGCCAGCGAATTCGCTACAGATTCTCCCTCTTGCTTGACCTTTTGGATTGACCTGGGGTCCTTGAGGTGTATGATCGAAAGCCCGGCTATTGACCTGACTTCCATCCTGTTTCGGTCTACCAGCGCACGCGCTTGACGTGATTGTTAGACTTGGTGGCTAGCTCGTGGCGCCCACGCAGGCGACGACGCTTCAACACTGCCCGCCCATCTTTCGTGGACATGCGGGCGCGGAATCCGTGTACACGCACACGGCGGCGAATTTTTGGTTGATAAGTTCTTTTTGTAGACATTGCAATTCCTTTCAGAAATCCGATAGTGCCGCGATCGCAGGCAGTAACGGACATTTTTATCCATATTTTTTGTCAATAATGTAACCAAATAATTTTACCTCAAACGGACTAATCGTCAAGTAACAATAATGATGGACCTAACCTTCACGATTATCGTTGTTTTGGTTCCACAATTGCCCAGAGATGCTGCGCTTGGAAGTCAACGCCTCAAGCCTGACTCGCCGCACCTGATTGTGAAGGTTTTCAGGGGATGGCGCGTAAACTTTCAGAAAATCTTCACTCCAACCCTGCCAGACCCAATCGCTCTGCAATTTTGCCCTGCTTTCAAAAAGTACATTTGCGCTTTGACCTAATCTCTGCGAAGCAAATTCCTTTTCAGAATCTGCAAGAACCTGGCGCACGATGTTTGTACGTGCTTTACGAATGAGGTGCTGCACTTGCCCGTCCATCGTGAAAGCCGCCGTGCCTTGCAGGGCTGAAAAGGGAAACACATGCCCCCCACTGAAACGGCACTCTTCGATAAATTCCAGGGATTGCTCAAACAATTCCTGGGTTTCACCAGGAAAGCCGCAGATAATGTCAGTTGTAATAGCTAATCCGGATCTGACACTTCGTATGAAGTCGAGCATATCCTGAAATCTTGCCGTATTCATCGGTCGGTTCATTTTCCGCAGGAGCTCATCTGAGCCAGACTGTAAAGGAATGTGCAAATGTGGGCAAAGCCGTGGGTCTTTGAAGAGATTGATCAAACCAGGGTTGACATCCCAGGGTTCAATCGATGAAAGCCGGATGCGTTCAATTTCTGTCCGGTCCAATAACATCGCCAACAGGTCTGCCAGTGTTTGCCTGGGCACCAAATCTTTACCCCAGGATCCAAGCTGAACACCTGTCAGAACGATTTCTTTGACCCCCAGTTGATGCAGTTTCAGCGCATAAGCGATCACACTTTCAGGGTCGGTGCTCACTGAGCGCCCCCTGGCCACCTGGGTCAAACAATAGGCGCATCGGTTGTCGCAGCCATCCTGTACCTTTACAAATCCGCGGGTTCTGTTCCTCGCTCCCAGGTCAGGACGGATTTCTCCCAACTCAGACCGAATTGGGGCTGCCTTTTCCAACAAATCCACAAGGATTTGGTCCTTTGCGTCGTTATTGTATGCCTTGTCCAGGATCTGCAATTGCCCCTCAGGCTCTTCCTGGCTGATGCTTACCCAGCATCCGGTACCAATTACCCTGGCTTGTGGAAAACGAGCTTTGTGATGTCTGAGCATTTTCCGGGAATCTGCGGAAGCTTTTGCGGTCACGCAGCAGGTGTTGATGATAATCTCATCTGCTTCTTCGGGATTCGAAACGACCTCAACGCCAGCTTCGGTCAACGAAAGCGCGAGCTGCTCTAATTCCGCCTGATTCAGGCGGCAACCTACCATGTTTAGAAATACTTTCATCTAAGGCTTGGAAACAATAAAATCATTAAAGACAAAAGAGCCGGCTCCGCCCTGCCCAGTTTCCGCAAAAATTCCGACGTCCCCCTGGGTGAGCTGTTCATCTTCCGCTGTCACCGCGAGCTTGCCGTTTACTACCAGGCTCAACTGGCTACCTACGCAGAAGACCTCAAGCAAATTTTTACCGTCATTTTGGTTTACATCGTGGTTGTACATCATTTTTCCGCCAGGCAGGGTGCTGCTTTCCCCATTAACCACCCTCACCAAGCCTGTATATCCGTCAGGCGTGATGAAAAAACGATAATAATTTTGGTTATCCTGATAGCGGCAGACGATGCCCAGATAGGAATCGTTGCTGCCCGTTAGTTTATGCGTTTCGACCTGAACCTTAACATCATTAAATTGAAGACCTGTGGTTGAAATTGACCTTCCACCCTTGTTGTTTATCGAAATTAGATAGCCTTCGCTTGAATAACCTTTTAGCTCATAGACGTTATTTACAATTTCCCAACCCGTGGTGTCATCACTAAAATCATCCTCAATGAGGACGTCGCCGCTGGATTTCCAAGGGAGTTTATCCTGGCTGATTTGCAGTTTCTGAATCGCTGAACAGCTGTTGAGAATTAGCAGGATGATTACAAAAATAAGCAGAAAACGTGTTTTTTTCACAACCCAATAATACCAGAAAAGTAAGCTGTCCCGTGCCTGCAAAATATCACCCCGCCATGCCGTGTGCTGGAGGGTTTTGAACCTGCAATAGCAGGATGGTCCTACTATCAGGATCGATCTTGACTTCCGTCTATCACGTCACCTGAATAAGATCAGACCTTTTTTGTTCGTGTTGGTACAAAACTGAGTGTCAGCATCACGAACACAGCAGGGTATCTTTTTTATACCATATTTTGGACAAAACCAATTTTCCTTCCTCAATGACTGTATAATCTAACTATAAGAAACGAGGAAACCCATGCTTAAGCGCTTGTTTATTGCTATAGATCCTGAACCAGCCCTGCTCGATACTATTTTCAGGCTGACTTCGACATTAAAGCGGGAGTATTCAATTAAGGGTGTGCGATATACTGCCCCCCAAAACCTTCACCTCACTTTGCTTTTCCTTGGCGATACCGACGAATCATTAATTCCACAAATTAGTGACAAGCTTGAAAAAGTTTGCCGAAACTTCACCGAGTTCGACCTGGAGTTTTCAAATCTTGGCGCATTCCCTTCTCAACGCAATCCCCGCATTATCTGGCTGGGAGTTAACCATCCAGAACCTGTCATCGCACTGGCAAAAGCAATTATTCACGATACAGGATTGGTTGCGGAACCAGAAAAGGCCGGGTTTACGCCACATCTTACTCTCGGCAGAGTTGGCGAAAGCACCCGCGGAGTTTCGAGTGAAACGTTTTCACGCCTGTTTGCTAAATTTGGGAATGTAAAAATTGGCTCCACAAGGGTCAGGGAAGTGCTTCTATACCAAAGTACCCTCAAGCCCAGTGGACCCGTATACACTGTACTTAGCCGCCATGACCTAAAAAATATGTGCTAAACTTCCTGCAGTGAGGTGAAACCTGGAACCAATTAACTTAGGACGCAAGATCGTACAAATTCTTGAAGACAAACTTGCAGAAGACATTCTGCTCCTTGACCTTACCGGCATATCAGACTTTACGGACTCATTTGTAATCGCAAACGGCACCAGCGAAAGAATGCTGCAGAGCCTGGCTGATTATGTCCGTGAAATTATTAAACCTGAAACCGGATTGAACCCTGTTGTTGAAAGCAGTGGTCAATCCGGCTGGATAGTGCTGGATTACGGTTATGTTGTAGTTCACTTGCTGAGCCCCGAAAAGCGAGAATATTACGACCTCGAGGGCTTATGGCAGAATGCCAAAACCGTGCTCAGCGTTCAGTAAATCAGCAATCTAAACAAATTCTTCGATAATTTCCTGCGCGTGCTCCGCAGGTTTTACCTTTTCGTAGATCTTCACAAGCTTGCCAGCTTCATCAATGAGGAAGGTGGTGCGGTTGATGCCAAAATACTCGCGCCCCATAAATTTCTTCAAACCCCATACTCCATATGCTTCACTGACCGAGTGGTCCGTGTCCGAGAGCAGGGTGAAAGGCAGCTGGTGTTTTTCCTGGAATTTGGCATGCGACTTGATTGAATCGGCGCTAACGCCCAATATGATTATGTCATTTTGCTTGAAGACAGAGTAGTTATCCCTGAAACTGCAAGCTTCTGCTGTACAGCCTGGCGTATCATCCTTTGGATAAAAATAAAGTACGACGCGCTTGCCAAGATAGTCTGAAAGCTTGTGAGTTTCACCGTTTTGATCACTGAGTTCAAAGGCGGGTACAGGTTTATTTAATTCTAAAGTCATTGTTTCCTCCAAAGTTCATTTTATGATCAAAGGATACGCTAAAAGATAAATCAAAGAAAAGAATTGTACAATCGCCAAAGCCCTTAGCAGCTGCCAATTTGGCCGCATGCCTCCTGCTATTTGCTGGAGGAAGAACACTTCCGCCCCGCTGATCAGACTGAGCAGCAGGGTTGGCCAGTTGCGCGACCAGGTGTTGCTGATTGCCAGATAGACCAACAAAGCAAGATAGGTCAAAAGCGTGAGACCGTGATGGAACTTTAGTGCTTTTTCCCAACCGACTGAGGCAATAAAACCGTTGCTCCTGGAAGCAGAGTTTTGATCGTATTCAGAGAACAACAGCGTGATCGCCGAAGCACCATAAAGGAAAAAAATTGGAAGGCACAGCAGAAATAGCAAGTAGGAAGACTGATACTCTTGAATCGCGCTTCCAAGAAGGAACATAATTGGTGAGACTACCAAACCTTCAAAGAACCAGGACATTGAGTTAAACCACAAACGGCTAAACCTTCCCAAAGATAAAAATACTACAAGCGCAAGAGCGATCAGAAACAGCAAGTTTATGCCTATGAGTACTTGGGCCTGCAGCAGAAGATAAAGTCCGGCAAAAATCGCAAAATAGGCACCAATGATCAAGGTTAAGGAAGTTGATGACTGATTTTGTCCACCAGATCTAATTCGGGTGAAGGGATTGACTCGATTGGATGTCAGAAATCGCTGTAACTCCTGCAGAAGGTATAACGCGTAAAAAATTGTCAAACCCGCAGCAAGGGTCAAGAAATTTATTGGACGTCCTGACCAGCTAGCAATCATCACTCCCAGCAAGTAACTGGCAGTAGCTGATGTGGCGAAAAACCAATTAACACTTAATTTCAATTTTTGCATGGTTCTATTTTAACACGCGCCAGCCTTCAATGTCTGAGTGATATAATTTTTTATGGCGATTATGAAGAAATGGCTCGATCTCTTCCTGGTCTTTTTTCTCCTTGGAAGTCTTGGTTCGCAAGGAATTTCTGCTGCTGACCCTCAACAATATAATCAACTCTATGTGGCAAATACTGAAGCCCTTTGTGACGGTTACAGCAACTGTTTCTTCAACGACAGTCCCGATCTGCCAGAATCGATTGCCTTGATAAAAGCTATTGACTACGCACGCGATAACAGCCTCACGGATACCATCATCAACGTGCTTTCACCCTACGAGATCAACAGTCACGCCGTTCTGGTTGATTATCCTGTCACAATCATTGGCAAAAATGGCGGTTGGATCAGCACTTTCAACAGCAACTGTAGTCGTCCTATGTTTGTTCTTTCAGCTCAGGCAACCCTGCGCGATGTTTACTTGACCGATGGAATCTGCAGCACTCCATCAAGAGACTTGATCCACGTCAACAGCGCATCGCCAGTTGTAATTGAACACAGCACTTTCGAAAATGGGCAAACGGCTGTTTCCTACCAATCAAGCGCAGGGCAATTGACTCTGCAATTCAATCACATCAACAACAATCAATTCGCAGTAAACAGCCTCAACGCTAATCAAAACGCGCAATTGCTGCTTGTGGCAAACAACATCATTGCAAATGGCACTTCCACCCAGGTTTCTTGCACTGATAACAGCCTGGTGGATCACAATTTTTGGGGAGCAGGTGTTCTTCCAAGCCAGTCCGCACCCGGCTGCGGTGCGGATGACGACAAGCGACTGGATGCACCGATCGTGACCGAAACCACGGGTGTGGCTGGCCGCCTGTTTAGCTTGACGAGCACTTTCCCTGCCAACGACTTTTATGGTTTCAAAGCCAGCAGCCCTAATCCGGTAAGCTTATACGCGGTCAACCATGGAGATTCAATCCCCTTTATCACTGATGCTGGCGGGGTTTATCACTGCAGTAATTACTTTGACGTTTTTCTGCCACCTGAAACCTCTCCCGCTGAGGTCACCCTTTCTTTTTCCTATCGCGACACCTACGATTGTGCCGCGATCATTCAATCTGCTGCTTATTGTGGTTCCGGCGATCAAACAAAATTCCCCCTGTTGTGGTATGACCCCAAAACCCGCGTGACAGATAAGTGGGACAAAACTGGCGACAATCCCCAGTCATCTGTAGGCAGCATTTTTGCCGGTCAGCAGACAACCTGCCGAACAGCTTCAAACACGATAGAAGTCATTGTTGATAATAATGGTCGCCCTGATCAGCTGAACGATTTGTTTTTTACCCCTTTTGTGATTGGATATGAGCAAGCAGGTTTACTCTCATTTAACGCGACGCCTGCCACAAATGCCATAAACCTGAACTGGTCCACTATTACTGAATTCAACACCCTCAGTTTTTACATTTCCCGCTCAACGACTTCAGATGGTACCTACGAAAAAATCTCTGGTGACATAGAAGCTGCGGGGGGACCTGCCTCAGGCAGCAGTTACAGTTACACAGACTCAACTGCAGTAGCAGGCCAGACCTACTTTTACAAGCTGGTAATCCTCAACTCTGACGAATCGATACAGCAAATGGCGGGGCCTGTCAGTGCGTTGCTTCAACCCCTGACCACACTTACCAATACCGCCACCATCACTCGCACCCCGACCCGCACAACTACCCCAACCCGAACGCCAATTTACCGCAGCCCAACACCATTTCGGACTGCCACCTCTGCCTTCAGGACCGCGTCGCCCGAAGACCCAACACTTGCTCTGCCAACCGTTCCATCCACTCCAGATGGTGAACAAACGCCTGACCTAACTTCGACCTCGCAAGGAACCCCCACCCAGACAGCCACAGCATCCCGCACGCCAACACCTACTGTCTCTGGGACGCCAAATGCAGGAGTTCTCGGAAAAACCGACCGATACACAGGTCAAAATCCAGTTCCTTTCTTTCTTGGGGGGATTGCAGTGTTGGGGTTGATCGGCTTGTTCGACTTCTATCTCCATCGCAAACACTAATTTTTTGACAATTGGTTTTGATTATGCTATTCTATGTCCATTATTAAAAGGGATAGCAAGATATGTTACGAGAACGGGTCTCAGATAACGTTTACTGGTTTCAAAGTGAAGTTTACGCGCAAGTTACTGCGGGTACCATAGTTGGACCACAGTGGGCGGTTTTGATCGATACGCTCATGCCGTCAGAGACGCCGCTCATTCGGAATTTCATTGAATCCCAGCTCATGGTTCCAGTCAAATACATCATTAACACTCATCACCATGCTGACCATTCCTGGGGCAACTGCATTTTCCCCAATGCCACGATCATTGGTCATCAACAATGCCGCGATCTGATGCTCGAAAAGAGCTCCTCAGCTTTGGCTGAGGCTGTTAAAGAAAACTCCCTTTTCCGCGAAATCTGCATCTCTGCTCCGCAAGTTACCTTCAGTTCTGGCGCTTTGACGCTGCGAATTGGAAAAAAGCAACTCCAGATCTTTTCCACCCCTGGACATTCGGAGGACAGTATCTCTGTTCTTTTGGAAGATGAACGGATTTTGTTTGCCGGTGACGCCTTCATGCCCGTACCATATTTTGTCGGTGGTGAGCTTGATGTTTTGGCGAAATCAATAACTCAAATTGGCAATATGGGGCTCGAAAATATTATCCAGGGTCACGGGGATATCATTCTGCGGGGAGAAGTTGAGGAAGTGAAGAACCATAACCTCGAATATCTGCAGACCCTTCAGAAAATTGTTAAAACAGCTATGCGTCGCCGCAATCCACTCGAATATATAGCTATGCAGGACATCGAAGATACCGGTAAACACCGCGTCAGTCTGGGTGGACTCGCGCAGGATTTACACATCCGCAATCTGCAATGGCTTTATTATCAAGAGATCAAAAAGCTGGAATCTTAGGCAAAACTTACAACCACAAACATAATAACGATCAAGCCTGCCATCAGCAGTGGTTCGATTATTTTTCGGCTGGTAAGAGGTCCGTCAATGACCATCAAGGCAGTCAGAATGTATAAAATCCCACTTACCACAAGCCCATATTGGACTGGCTTTAGAAACAGGTAATACATGGCGGCGGCAATTTCTGCACATAATAGCCCCGAAACAAACACCCGTGAGAAAGCGCCCGTACCATTTGTCCGCAGGTGGATTGTTCGAAAAGCTACGAAACCAGCTGTAATCAGTATCAGAACTGCCTGAATATATAGTCTGATTTGTGAAGCGGCCAGAGATGTTGTGAAGGCCAGAAACAAGGCAAATGCCAGGCTGATCAACAGCGGAGCTACAACCTGATAGTCTCCCCCCCTGGGGCTGAGCACCCGGTATTCGGCGGTCAGGATCACGCCGGTGATTACTAAACTGAAACCCAGAGCCAGCCACCAGATTGGATTTCTCTCCAGCTGCGTCAGCATGGTGGCAGTAATCAAGGTTGCCAGGCTTGGCAGAACCACATTGGGTATCAAAACCCAGGGTAACCCTGCAAAACTTTCCCGGTCTGGGTGTGTTGCAAACAGCCAAAAACATCCACCAGCTGCCAGAAGCATCAGGACAATTGGAACCAATCCAACAATACTAAAGTTGATGATGAAACCAAATAAATTTGTGCCGGGAGTAATTGGCTCGCGGGGAATAATGTACAAGGCTGCAAAGAATGTTGCCAATGTAGCGAGGATGATGCTAAAGCGGTTTATGTAACGATAATCCGTGGTCGGTTCAGTCATTATTTTTGATTCTATCACTATTAAAACCAACGCAAAAATATTCATTCCCTTCATTTAATGGTAAAATTATAATGTTATGAAAGTTATGCTGCCATATCAAAAACAACCCAAGATTTTTGCCGCGTATAAAGCTGGTTTCGAGACTGTTTCGAAACACCTTTACCTGGTTCTTTTCCCTATGGTGCTTGACCTTTTTTTGCTTTTTGGGTTCAGGGTCACAATCGTCGAATTGATGCGGGATGTGATCCAACGCTTCGTCCTGCCCTCTTCAGCCACCGCGGATTTGATCGCAAGTTGGGAAGTTCTGAAGTCTCAGACGATCGAGTTTTTTCGCTATTTTAGTCTGACATCTTTCCTTCGCTCTTTTCCGGTTGGAATTCCCAGCCTGTTTTCTGCAGCTGCTTTTGAGCGAAATCCACTTGGAGAATATCAATTTATCCAATTGCAACAGTCTGGTGCTGTTTTCGCAGTAGTCCTTGCATCAACTCTGGTAGGACTCTTTCTCGCTTACTTATTGTACCGGTTGACTGCCCGGGCCGCTGATCCCAAGTCTTTGCCGGCTGAGTCCCTCATGGAACGGCGATCATCGATTTCCTGGCTGTTGATACCAGTAGTTACAATAGCTTTGTTTCTTTTGGTGATCTTTCCGGCCGTAATAATGATCAGTTTGATTGGTGCCCTGTTTCCAATTTTCACCTCAATTGGCTACTTTTTTCTTGCCATAGGCCTTATTACCCTCCTGCTACCGGTCTTTTTTACGCCTCATTTGGTTATTTTGGAAAAACTGACCCTTCCCCAGGCATTGTTGGCCAGCTTCCGCACTGTCCGGCTGACTAATGCCAAAAGCACGAGCTTTCTTTTTCTGGCTATTTTAGGCAGTTATCTCACAAACATGCTTTGGCGTATCCCATCCGATGATTCCTGGATGTTAATCGTTGGCATCTTCGGGCATGCATTAATTTCAATGATTGTGTTGACAGCCAGTTTTCATTTCATAATCGACGCGCGGAAAAACGTCCGCGAATTTATAGAAATTCAGATGTCAGAGACTGATCTGGCATAAACTTTGGAGCAGAAACTTGAACAATAAACCAGAACATTACGATGCAGGTGATATCCAGATCCTGGAAGGTCTTGAAGCAGTCCGCCGCCGACCCGGCATGTATGTAGGCGGCACGGACGTCAAAGCCCTTCACCATCTCATCTACGAAGTCGTTGACAACTCTATTGATGAGGCTCTTGCAGGATACTGTGATCACATCTCCATTACTATTCATCCGGACGAAAGTGTCACCGTCAAAGACAACGGTCGCGGCATTCCTGTTGAAATCCATCCCGAAAAGAAGATATCAGCTCTGCAGGTTGTTATGACCGTGCTGCATGCCGGTGGAAAATTTGGCGGTGGATCCTACAAAGTGTCCGGCGGTTTGCACGGCGTGGGCGTCTCGGCAGTGAACGCCCTTTCGGAATGGTGCGAAGTTACCATCCACCGTTCGAACAAAATTTACTTTCAACGCTATGAAAGAGGCATCCCCCAGGAACCTGTCAAAGCAATCGGTACCTACAAAGGCGATTACGATGGCACTTCTACTTCTTTCCGTTTTGATCGGGAAATCTTCAAGGATGAGCCGAGTTTCCGCTTCGAAACCCTCGTACAGCGTTTCCGGGAAATGGCTTTTGTTACCCGCGGGGTCAGCATTCAACTAATCGATGAACGCGAAAATAAGGAAATAACCTTCCATTTTGAAGGTGGCATTGCTTCCTTTGCCCGGTATGTTAATCGCAACCGCGAAACACTACATCCTTTAATTTTTGGCGAAAAGGAAATCGATGGTATCGGAGTTGAGTTTGCGGTGCAGTACACCGATTCTTATTCTGAATCCATCTATACCTTCGCTAATACCATCAATACCATCGACGGTGGAACACATCTCACGGGTTTGCGCGCTGCAATAACCCGCAGTATCAATGACTACGCCCGCAAAGCGGGTCTGTTAAAAGATTCAGAGCCAAATTTCAGCGGTGATGACACGCGTGAAGGACTCACAGGTATCGTCAGCATTAAACATCCGGATCCTCAGTTCGAAAGCCAAACCAAGGTCAAACTGATGAATCCAGAGGTACAGACTCACGTTCAATCAGTAGTGCTTGAAACAGTTTCAACTTTTCTTGAGGAGAACCCTGCCACTGGTCGCGCTATCGTCCAGAAG
This sequence comes from Anaerolineaceae bacterium UBA6105, assembly GCA_002423495.1. Lineage (GTDB taxonomy): Bacteria > Chloroflexota > Anaerolineae > Anaerolineales > Anaerolineaceae > Mesolinea. The sequence goes on from DIWN01000070.1 coordinate 49,735, forward strand.
TGTCTCACTTCAGCCCGCGCCCGGGATGCAGCCAAAAAGGCACGTGACCTTGTCATTCGCAAATCCGCGCTCGAGTCCATGACCCTTCCAGGCAAGTTGGCTGACTGTTCAGAACGCAACCCTGAAAAAACTGAAATGTTCATTGTTGAGGGTGAATCGGCAGGCGGTTCTGCCAAGCAAGGTCGCGACCGTCACTTTCAGGCCATACTTCCCCTGCGCGGCAAGATCCTCAACACCGAGCGTGCCCGCCTGGACAAGATCCTGGGCAACCGCGAAGTGAAATCTCTCGTTTCTGCGCTTGGCACGGGTATTGGCGACTCCTTTGACCTCAAGGGTCTCAGGTATGGTCGTGTGGTCATTATGACCGATGCTGATGTTGATGGAGCCCACATCCGCACGCTTCTGTTGACCTTTTTCTTCCGCTACATGCAGCCCTTGATTGACGAAGGACATCTCTACATTGCCCAGCCTCCGCTTTATCGGATCACAAACCGTAATCAAACTCACTATGCCTATAGTGAGGCTGAGAAGGAAAAACTGATCGCAAAATTTGGAGGGAACAGCAAGGTAGGTCTCTCACGCTACAAAGGTCTTGGCGAAATGAATCCCGATCAACTTTGGGACACTACCATGAACCCTGAAAACCGCACGCTCTTACAAGTTGAAATTGAAGATGCGGCAGAAGCAGACCGGACTTTCGACATGCTGATGGGCTCGCTTGTTCCACCCAGAAGGCGTTTCATCCAAACGCATGCGAAAGAAGTTCGCAACCTGGACATCTAAAAAAATGTTACTCGCCTGGAAAACAGGCGAGTTTGTTAATATGTCACGCAAAATCCTTCACCTTGACCTCGATGCTTTTTTCTGTTCTGTCGAAGAGCTGCTCGACCCTTCCCTGGTTGGCAAAGCCTTTGCTGTCGGCGGTAGTCCCCAGGGTCGGGGTGTGATTGCTTCCTGCTCATATGCGGCACGCTTAAGGGGCGTGCGTTCTGCCATGCCCGCAGGCAAAGCCATCCAACTTTGCCCTGAACTTATAATGATCCATCATCGCCATGGGCTTTATAGTGATTACTCTGATCGGGTTATGTCCATCCTGCAGGATACGACTCCCTTGGTTGAGCAGGTTTCAGTCGATGAAGCATTTTTGGATGTCAGCGATTTGCCTCAGCCACTTGAACTGATCGCTGTTGAACTACAAAAAAGAGTTACCAATGAAACCCAATTGCCTTGTTCCCTCGGTGGAGGTACCAACAAATTAATTGCCAAGATGGGAAATGACTATGGCAAAAAGCAGGTTCGCACAGGTCGTGCCCCCCGCGCCATAACCATCATTGAGCCGGGAGAAGAACAAGCATTCCTTGCCCCCCTTGAAGTCCAGGCTTTGTGGGGCTTCGGGCCAAAAACCGCTGAGAAATTGCGTGAGAGGGGTATCTTCCGCATCGGGCAACTTTACGAACTCTCGGATACGGAACTACATATCTTCTTCGGAAATCAGGCCTCGGAAATCCTTGACCGGGCTAAGGGAATTGACTCGCGTCCTGTCTACGATAGCGAACATGACCCAAAATCTGTTAGTAACGAGACCACTTATTACTCTGACACCGATGATCTTGAACAGATATCCAATACCCTTCGCTGGCTGTCGGACAAGGTTGGATACCGCTTACGCAAACACAACCTGGCAGGTAGTTGCGTCCAGATCAAGATCAGGTATTCGGACTTCACTACCATTACCCGTCAGAAAATGTTGCAGCAGCCAACCAATCTGGATGATGAGATCTTCAGCGCTGCAATGGGACTTCTCAAAAGCCATTTAACCGTTGGTCGGGAAGTGCGTCTGCTTGGCGTTGGCGTCACCAAGTTGGAAGAACCCGCCATTCAACTCTCATTGTGGGACGACACAGTGCAGAAGAAAACCCAATTGACCGAGGCTATCGACACGCTCAAGGAAAAATTTGGCAAGGGAATTATTATGCGCGCCAGCTCCCTGAAACCAGGCAAGAAGGAAACGAAGAATAAATAAGCCAGATTGCGCAGCCTGCCCCGCGCAAATTTTACGGGGTTCAACCCCGTTCATCTGCGGCGCATTATGGTAGGGTCAGGCCCCTGTGCCTGACCATGATGAATACCTATTCCTACTTTACGGACGCTCCCCAGCTTGGTCCGCACCCCTCTTCGAGGGTAGGATCTTTGACAGACACTCCTTCAAATGTTGGCAATGTCCAAATACCTTCTAAATGTCCGACTACAAAAATTTCTGGTATAATCGCCCCCACGCCAACGTAGCTCAGTCGGTAGAGCAGACGCTTCGTAAGCGTCCGGTCGGGGGTTCGATTCCCTTCGTTGGCTCTTTTTCTTAATATATGGGCTTCCTTGAACTGATCGATCACCGGCAAGAGGTATTACTTTTATGGTCCATCTTTTTTGTAATTCTATAGAAAAAGTTATCTATACAGTTATTTTGTTCGTTATTATCTCCCCGATCAAACTGGAGATATCCATAAGCTTAATATTATTACTGGTAGCCAACTTAATGGCCTCGTCTGAAAAAGTCCCAGATGTGATGATAAACATGCGATCAGCAGTTCCTATTTGCTTGGTGCCTATTGCCTCCCTGATTACACCGGGGCCAACTTGACGATTGAAATAATGTTTACATTGTATGTTAATATTCTCCATTCCAGCTCGCGTAGGGCCACGTGCCTTCACATCGACTCCTCCATCACGAGCACCACCTACAACTTTTACTTCATAACCCATGCGAGAAAATAGTCTACCAATCAGGTTTTCAAACCCTGAAGGGTCTAGGGTTCCAATTCTTAATTTGATATCTTCTGGAGTTTTGATCGATGTTGGGGGTTTGAGATCAAATAATCCATATAGTTCCTCGTCTGTGATCTGAGTTGCAGAAGCTGAAGTAGATAAATCATCAATAACCATATCGAATAAATCTTGCTTGCTTAAGAGGATTTGATATATTTTTTCCTCTATGGTCCCATAGGTGAAAAGATCATAAACAAAAACTGTTCTCTCTTGCCCTTTTCGATGGGCTCTTCCTTCAGCTTGTTTGGTAACAGCAGGATTCCACCAATGATCAAAATGGAAGACCCTGTTTGCCCTTTGTAAATTTATACCTACCCCACCAGCTTTCAAGGAAGCTAATAATATCCTGGGGGATTCATTTTTCATAAATTGTTCAAGTATCTCATCTCGTTTATCGGCACTATCCTTGCCAGAATACAGTGCAGGTTCATAAGGCTCTAAAGTGCTTAGTAACTTTCGAAGCGTTTTTTCAGGGAACTGAGAAAATACTATTACCTTTTCTTCATTAGGGATAGAATCAAGTTGTTCAATCAGAAAATCCTTCTTACAGGATTCTTCTGAGTCTTCTTCTTCGTTACATATCAATTTCAGCTTGTTTATCCACGAAAAAACGTGAATTCTATCAATTGTATCCCGACTTTGAATGTCTACCTTTGCCTCTGCGTAGGCTCTATCGTAGGCAATTTGTTGAAGATAGTTTAAGTCTAACCAGTAATCCTGATTAATCTTCTCGGGTAACTCCAATTCAACGTCGCATATTCTTCTTCTGAGAAAGTAGGGTTTTATCGTTTCCTTTACTCTAAACGGATACATTGGAGGAAGAAATCTTAATTCTGGTTTTAAAAAACCAAAAATCGAGATCACATCTTCCACTTTGTTTTCAAGAGGTGTTCCAGACAAGCCCCATCTGAAATTTGGTTGAAGCTTATGCAGTGCTTTGTATATTTTAGTTTCAGGATTCTTTATTCTTTGAATTTCATCAAGCACAACTAAGCTGAAATGTGAAGGGATGACAAAGCTATTGTCGATGTCTTCTCGAAGGGTCTCATAAGTTGTGATATATACGTTGAAAGGGCTTTTCCAGAGAATTTTTCGCAAATTTCGAACTCCTCTGACTTTTGTTACAGCTATCTCAGGAGCCCATTTTCCGAATTCTCTTTCCCAGTTTCCAACCAATGAAAGCGGGCAGACGACCAAAGAATTCTTAATCTTCCCTTTTTGCAACAGAAGTCGAATTGCGACGATGGCTTGAATAGTCTTCCCAAGACCCATCTCGTCCCCTAGTAAAGCACGCTCATTATTAACTAAAAACTTTATTCCATCTAATTGATAACGATAAGGCCTTGCATTGTCAGGAAATAATGTTTGATCATTAATGAATTTTTCAAGCGGGGGCATCAAGATCGGAAGCAATAATTGGAATAGATCCAGAGGCTTTGCTTTTAAACCACTTTGAAGTTTTTTGTTTCTTTTTTCTTCCTCTTCTTCACATAAACCGCATTCGTATCGTCTTATTCCATGGCGGCAAATCGTCTTATCGTAATGTTGGATTCTCAAAGGTAAAGATGGTTGTTCGTTCTCTTGTTTTGCATCATTTGCATATGAACGACCTGCCAATTGAGACGATTTCAACTTGACAAATAAATCATCTATCAAGCTCGGCGAATGTATCAAAACAAGGAATTCATCAATTATTGCAGGTGGTAATGAGTCAAAAAAAGAAATGTCTTCGTCAAAAATATTTGAATGATTTCCTAGACATAGATTTGCAGAAACATCGGGATTAGGCTGAGACAAATAATCATCTGAGATCGGTACATAATATAATGTTGGGCATTCGGAGATTAAGGTTTCGGGTGAAGATATAAAACAATCGACCGTGTTTTGTACCTGCACATCAAACAGGACTACTGCAGGAATCGGGGATATTTTATGTATCCAATTCTGAAAATTAGAGGCCATGTAAAACTTTACCGAAAATTAATTAATTAAAACGCTTATCTTGTTCAGAGAGTGTATCCAATGCCACTTTAATTCGATTAAAAGGTTCCAATAAGTCGATTGCATGGGTAAACTCAGTTACATGCTTGATACATTCCATAATTTTCTCTTCATTGTAATTTCTCGGAAAAGTTGAGGACAAAGGTCTAAATTCATCATTTAGTGAAACAATCTTCGTTGGTTCTTTTTCGGTACCATTATTGATGACTAAAGTATCATCAATCGTTCGAATGTTTACTAAGTAACAATCTATCTCCGACCCTAGTTCTATAAGTTCTTTCTGATTTACAATAATCGCAACAGGCTTAACCCTTAATATGTTGTAAAGTGGTTTCCCACAGAGTGTTACCCCAATGTACTCTAGTAGTGATTTCCCGTAAAGTTGTTTTTGAATGATAGTTGGCTTAATTGCTTGCGTAACACGAAACTCTTGGGGTATCCCTTTATCGTCCAATACGAGAATCGCTCCCAGATAACCCTTTTTATCAATTGTGGCCTCAACAGAGAAAAAACCAATCAATTCCGACATCTAATCATTCCTTCCTGTTACTGTCTGTGTGTCAAATTAAATATTTTCTCTTTACTTAGTGATGTTTCGATAGAAAAATCACCCTCCTGATTAATCAGTCAGATTGTACCTTAAAAAAGCTCCACAATTAGTACCTATCAATCTGCTATTCTAAGCATTATTTATTATATCTTATTGATAAAAACAAATAGCCACATCGCGCAATCAACATTATTCTTTTAACGTCAGTATCTACACCCATCAAACCATCACGAGAGCTATCTCACTCACATAAAGCAATCCTATAGACCTATTACATGCAGATAATTAATATGCCACTCAAATCCGGATCGTATCATTCCAACATAATTCTGACAGGCAATCACAATTTAGATAGTTCTTTAATCAATAACTGAGGGAAGCAAGCCTATTTCATGCCGCACTTTGGTAGTTGCAATCTTCATACCCTAGCGAGTATATAATTGGTGACCACAACAAATCAGTCGGTAGAGCAGACGCTTCGTNNCCTTCGTTGGCTTTTATTATTTAATGGTGTCCCCCCCAAGTTTTCAAGTTTGCCTTCTTACACTGTCTCGCCGATGGTGTAGCCGCCATCCACGGGCAGAATGGCACCAGTAATAAACTTCGCTTTGGACGAACTGAGGAAGACTACCGCGTTTGCAATGTCAGTGGTTGAGGCGTAGCTTCCGAGGGGAATCTTTTTTAGTCGTATTTCCTCTTCCGCCCACTGTTCAGGGTCTTTCATCCGTTCTTCCACTATCTCTGTGGCTGTTGGTCCAGGTGAAACAACATTGACGCGAATTTGGTGCCTGGCAAGATCCATCGCGGTCACTCTCGACATAGTGTGAAGCGCTGATTTTGAAACCGTGTAATTCAGCCGTCCTTTTTTCACTTGCAAAGCTGACGAAGAACCAACGTTGATGATGACACCTTTGGTTTTGTTCCCGACCATGATCTCAGCTGCCTTAACCATGCAAAAATAGGCGCTAAGGACGTTAGTTTCAAAGGTTTTGATCCACAGATCATAATCGATCACATTCCAGTCTTTTTTCTCTGAGAATGCGCCCAAATTGTTCACCAAAACATCTATCCTCTGGAATTTTTCCTTGACAAATCCAAACAACTTTTCAATTTCCGAATTTACAGACAGGTCACAAGAATAGGTATAAGCATTCGAGTTATGCTCAATTGTATCCTTTGCCTTTTCAAGTTTTTCTATGTTTCTGGCAACCATGATGACTTTGGCACCCAAATCCGAAAATTGCCTGCAAATCTCCAAACCTATCCCCTGACTTGCCCCAGTGACCAAAACAACTTTTCCTGTGAATTCTTCAGCTTGAATCATTTTTTCTCCAGTCTTTTCTAGTAAATGTAGATGTGCTGTGTTTGCTCCTGAACAACCATCATCCGACCAAGGTAATCTATGCTCACTTACCCATAATTGCCCGGCTGTCGAGGGAGATCGCACCCTGACCTTCCGGATAAACAATCAGCGGGTTGATTTCAATTTCTGCAATTTCAGGGTTATCAAGGCTCAACTGGCTCAGGCGCGCGATAACATCCTTGACTGCCTGGATGTCAGCCTTTGCTGATCCACGATAGCCCTTCAGCAGCTTACCCGCCAGTGTTCTCTCAATCATTTCTTCAATATCACCATCAGTCAGAGGTGCCACTTTAAAACTGATGTCCTTGAGCAGCTCCACCATCGTACCGCCCAAACCAAACATCATAAGGGCTCCAAATGTTGGATCGCGCCGCATCCCCACAATCACTTCCAGTCCCTTAGGCGCCATTTTTTCAATCATCACTCCGCGGATACTTGCCTCTGGCTCATTTTTGGCAATTCGGTACATCATCGCATCGTATTCTACGCGCAATTGTTCTGTATTCTGGATGTTTAGCGCGATCCCGCCCGAATCCGATTTGTGCAGGATATCATCGGAGACAATTTTCATCACAACCGGATAACCAGCCTTCTCAGCAACCTTAACAGCTTGTTCAATACCACTTGCCAGATCTCCCGGCACATTCTGAATGCCATATGCCTCCAGCATGATTCTGGTTTCGTACTCCCCTACTGCTTGCGCGTCCTTCACTAACCCTAGCGCAGAAGCCATTTTGTTGTGGTCGACATTCTCAACCACAACCGGGGAAAACACGGCTTTCTTCAGCAGTTGCTTATACTGCTCCATGCCCCTTAAGACCCGACCTGCTTCATCCGGATAGGCATAAACCGGGACGCCAGCAGTATTCAGATATTGTTCCGATTCGAGCGTGCTGCGTTCGCCCATCAGGCAGGTCAGTAAAGTCTTATCGGTCTTTTTACCAATCTCAAACCAGGCCTTTGCCACACCCAGGGTATCTACCAAAGATTGCGGCACCAGGATTGGCAGCAACACATCCACTCCTTCATCTGCATCCAAATTGCCCAGGCTCCAAAGGTAATCCTCCGGGCTAACCGAACCAAGCATATCCACCGGATTTGAAACCTGCGCGCTGGGGTTCAGTTTCGTTCTTAATTTTTCTTGAATTTCCGGCGCGATTTGTGCCAATTCAAAGCCATTAAACGCCAGGCTGTCGGCTGCGAGTGCCGCGGCACCGCCGGCATTGGTCGAGATGGCGACACGCTTCCCTGCTGGCAGCGGTTGGGTGCCCAAAGCCCACGCCACATTAAAGAGCTGGCTGATGGTCTCAACTTCAATCACGCCGGCTTTCTCAAGTGCTGCCTGGTAGGCTGCATACGAACCCGCCAGCGAACCCGTATGCGAGCTGACTGCCTTCGCGCCGGCGTCATTTTTCCCGGCTTTGAGGAAAACAATCGGTTTTTTGCGCGATACACGCCTTGCCACTTCCATAAAGCGCGGGCCATCCTGGATTCCTTCAACATACATCGCGATCACTTTGGCGTGTTCATCTTCGGCAAAATACTCGAGCATATCGGCTTCAGTCACGTCCATCTCGTTCCCCAGGCTGGCAAAATGGGAGAATCCGATCTTCGAATTAATAATTAAGTCAATCACACCACCACAAACCGCCCCGGATTGGGAGATAAAAGCAATCGGTCCAGCTGGAGGGAGTCCTTTGATGAAAGTCGAATCCAAGCCGGTGCGAACATCAATCGTTCCCACACAGTTGGGTCCCACCACGCGCATCCCATAAGAATCCGCCAATTCTTTTACAGCCCGCTCTACCTTGGCGCCCTCCTCACCAAGTTCCCTGAAGCCGCCGGTGATGATGACGACCGCTTTGATGCCACGTTCTCCAATTTGCCTCATGGTGTCCATGATCACGGTTACAGGTAACACCACAACTGCCAATTCAACCGGGTCTGGCACATCCGCGATTGAAGCGTAAGCTTTTCTGCCCAGGATCTCAGTTGCGTTTGGATTGACCGGATAAACTTCGCCCTGGTAACCAAAGCTCACAAGGTTCTCGAGAATACCGTAGCTGAGTTTCTTAGGGTTGGTTGATGCGCCAAGAATGGCAACACCTTTGGCATTAAAAAATGGGGTGAGTGTTGATGGCATTTTTCTCTCCTGAATATTTATCAGAAAGATTATACCAACTCCCACAAAGAGAATGCGGTCTTGCGCGGGTAAGCCTGCAGCATGATTTATAATTCTTTTGTTATGAATGACATCTTTTCAAACACGCCCAATATATTGCAAGAACAAACTGCTGATATCACTAGCTATCCTCATCTTTTTCTGAGTGGACCAGCATCATCCGGTAAAACCAGCGCGGCAATGCTGCGTTTACAGCAGATTCTCACTTCCGACTCGGAAACTTCCGGATCTTCCACGCTTGTTCTGGTGCCGCAGAGAAGTCTGGCGGAGCCTTATAGGGATTTTCTGCGCAAAGTAAATTTGAATGCATCTCAACGGGTCAGCATCCAGACAATGAGCAGCATTGTTCGCAGGATGATCGCACTTTTCTGGCCATTGATTGCCAGCCGCCAGGTGTTCAGGCATCCTTTTGAACCACCGCGCTTCCTGACTCTGGAAACAGCGCAGTATTACATGGCGCAAATCGTTGACCCTCTGATTGACCGCGGGCATTTCGCGACTATTACCCTGACGCGAAACCGCCTTTTCAGTCAACTGTTGGACAATCTCAACAAGTCTGCTATCGTCGGCTTTGCGCATACGGAGCTTGCCCGCCGACTTAAATCTGCCTGGACTGGGGATCAGTCGCAACTCACAGTTTACGATGATGTTCAGCTTGCGGTGAATGCTTTTCGCGGGTTCTGCCTGGAACACAATCTGCTGGATTTCTCACTGCAAGTGGAGCTTTTCCGGGACTACGTCTGGCCAAACGCGACCTTTCAGAAATATTTCCAAAACCAATACCAGCACCTGATCTATGACAACGCCGAAGAGGATCCCCCATACGTCCATGACATCGTCGCTTCGTGGCTTAAAAACCTGCAATCCGCTCTGATCATCTTGGATGAAGGCGGCGGCTTGCGCAGTTTCCTGGGAGCTGACCCAACTTCAGCTGCAAAGCTTGCCTTACATTTCAAGACACGCCTCCATTTTGAACAAAATTACGTCAGTCCGCCTGACATCGAAGCCCTCCTGGGCCACGTGCAAGCTTCCCAAGCGCAGAAGCTTCCTCTTTCCACAATTTCAGAGGCCTTAATCATTTCCAGCAAACAACCCCGTTTCTTTCCGGAACTGCTGCAGTCAATCAGCGATGATATTGTCGAATTGATCCACAACGGCACGGCAGTACAGGAAATCGCGATCCTTTCACCTTTTCTGAGTGACCCGCTCGTTTTTGAGCTTTCGCGCCGTCTCTCCAAAGCCGGCATAACAACTCAAAGTCTGCGTCCTTCCCTTGCGTTGAAATCCAACCCACATATCCAGACGGTTCTCACCCTGGCAGCCCTCGCCCATCCGGACTGGCAAAAAGCGCCCGACCTTTACCAAACCCAATCCGCGCTTTCAACAGCCATACCCAGGCTTGACCCCTTGCGAGCCCGCCTGATCCTTGAACAGATCTCTCCAAACAAAAGCGTGACTGCCTTGCCAGCGATTGATACCCTTCCAGAGGAAGTGGCGAAACGCATCCCAAGCGACGTATTGTGGCAGGTGGAAAGGCTGCGTCTCTGGCTTGACACCACGGATCCTGCTGAACCGCTTGATTATTTAATCAGTCGTCTCTTTTCTGAACTGCTTACCCAGCCAGGATATGGATTTGCTGAAAACCATGAAGCGGGCGAAAACATAGCCCGTTTGATCCAAAGCTATCAAAAATTCAAACGCCCACTTGCAGCTGACCAGGCTGCCGATGCCTCTTACCTCGGCAGGGAATACTATAAAACCCTCAGCCAGGGCTTGCTTTCAGCGCTTTACCTGCCTGACGAAGAGATCGTTGGAGAACCAGGCGTGCTTATAGCCCCTGTTATGACCTTTTTGATGCAAAACCGGGCTGTTAGGCATCAGTTCTGGCTCAACCTGGGTGGCAAGGGTTGGTATGAGCGGCTCGAACAGCCTCTCACCCATCCCTACGTGCTCAACCGGCAGTGGCTGCCAGGCAAAAAATGGACAACCGACGACGAACTTGCCTTGGGACGTTTCAACCTGGAGCGGACTTTGCTGGGCTTGTTGCGCCGCTGCAGCGGACATGTGCACCTCTGCACTTCAGACTATAACGAATCAGGAATTGAAGAAAGAGGTCTGCTGCTGACCTGGGCTCAGAATCTCTTCCGCTCAGCCATACGGGAGGAACAGCATGACTGAGCCTGCCCTGCGCCAATCTCAAGCCGAAGTTCTGCGTTATCGCTCCGGCTGGATGGGCATATCGGCTGTTCCTGGTAGCGGCAAAACCTGGACGCTCTCCCAGCTGGCAGCAAAACTTTTGCTCACCGTTGATCTTGAGCCTGAGCAGGAGATCCTGGTGGTTACTTTTGCCAACTCCGCCGTGGATAATTTCACCAGCCGCATCGGCGCTCTCGTGCGCGGATATGGACTGCTGGAGGGATATGGCTATCGTGTGCGCACTCTTCACGGTCTGGCGGGCGATATCATCCGCGAACGCCCCGAACTGGCCGGGCTTGGCAACGATTTTCGTATTCTCGACGATGAAAATGCACATGAGATTCTTGAAGACCTTTCCTTTGAACAATTAAAAGTCCATGAAGACTTCTTTCACCAATTGATTTCTTCCGGGCGAAATGCCAAAGAAGTCGAAAAAATAATGCGGGATGTAAAGGGCGGGATGCCTGCCCTGCTCAAGGACCTCGCCAATAGTTTTATCAGCTCAGCTAAAAATGCTGGGCAAATGCCCTCCGATCTGATCAAGCTTCAAAAATCCCGACCGGTCACGCCCCTCTTTCAGATTTGTCTTGACATTTACAAGTCTTACCAGGACCGCCTCAAGCTGCTGGGTGCCGTTGATTTTAATGATCTCATCTACCTGGCCTGGAAATGCCTCAATTCTGACCCTGACCTGGTGCGTCAGCTTGCGCACCGTTGGCCATACATCCTTGAAGACGAAGCCCAGGACTCAAGCAAACAACAGCAGGCAATTCTGCAAGTGCTGGCAGAACAGACAGGAAACTGGGTGCGTGTTGGCGATACAAACCAGGCAATTTATCAAAGTTTTACCACCGCAGATCCACGATTACTTAAAGAGTTTATTGCCCGACCAGATGTTCGTTCGGTTGATTTGCCCGAATCCGGACGATCCTGCCAGAAGATCATCGATCTGGCCAACCAGTTGAATGACTGGGTTCAAACCAGCCACCCCAACGAAGCCGTGCGCGATGCGCTGACCAAGCCCTTCATCATTCCAACCCAGCCTGGCGACCCGCAGCAAAACCCGCCCTGTGACTCCAATTCCGTCCAGCTGGTGACTACCGCGTTCTCCTCTGATGAGGAACTCAACTTCATCATCCGCCAATCCAAAGCCTGGCTGGCAAATCATCCCGAAGATACCGTCGCGGTCCTTGCATTGGTGAACGCTCGCATAAACAAAATTGCTGGCGCATTTCGTGATAACAAAATTGACTATGTAGACATCCTTATGAAAGTGCCCCGTGAGACCCGCGAAACAATCGGCACAGTAGTCAACCTTCTGAAGCTCGTCTTTTATCCACTCGACCAGAAGATGGCATTAAAAGCTCTGCAGGTCTTTTACCGCCATTTTCGGAGTGATGACGCGCTTTCGCAAGCGCTTTCCGATGCCAGCAATTGGTTCAAGAGCCTGGAGCTGCTTGAAGATTTCTTCTACCCTGTGCAGATGGAGCCGCTCGAAGATCTCTCTTACAGCGATCCCGACACAGCCAGCCTGCTGGCGGACTTCCGCGCGGCAGTCCTGCGCTGGCATCAAGCCGCTTACCTGCCCTTTGACCAGTTGATGCTTGTCATCTCACAGGATCTTCCCCTGGAGCCTTTTGAGCTGGCAACCGTCCACAAAGCTTCCTCCTTTATCAAGACTCAGATGGACAATCACCCCGAGTGGACCCCAGAGGAATTAATTATTGCTCTGACAGAAATTGCGAAGAACGAACGCAATTTCTTTAGCGTCCACGAAAACCAGGATTCTTTCAACCCGGAACTCTATAAAGGCAAGGTGGTTCTTTGCACCTGTCACAAAGCCAAGGGGCTCGAATGGGACAAGGTCTTCCTGACCTCTGTCAACAATTACGATTATCCCTCTGGGGCAGAGAAAGATTCCTACATCAGTGAGAAGTGGTACATTCTCGACCGCCGTAATTTTCAGGCGGAAATTTTGGCTGAACTGGACCTGCTGACATCCAATGACCCTTCAGCAGTCGCACATCCCGGAATAGGCAGATTTGACGCCAGAGACGAACTAATTCGCGACCATCTGCGCCTGCTTTACGTTGGAATCACGCGCGCGAAATCCTCGTTGACCATCAGCTACAACACAGGAATAAACCTTACTCCAGCAGTCGCCTACAAAGCACTTTTACAGGAGGATGAAAATGACTGACCTTATCCCCGTGGGTTTCGTTTTCCACCAGAGCAACCTCCAGGCTTTTCAGAATTGCCGCTTTAGCTTCCTGTTGCGTTACATCAAAAAGCTTCCCTGGCCTGCGCCACTCGCTCTCAGAAGCAGCAATTTTGAACAGGACCTGCTTGCCGGCTCAACGCTGCATGCGCTGATACACCAGTATTTCCTTGGAATCGATCGTGAAGTGCTGGTTTCTTGCGCACAGAACTTCCCTGATGCCAGAGTTTCTGTCTGGTTTGACAATTTCCTGAATAGTTCCTATGCGAGAATCACAGACAATCAGTTTCCTGAGCACAGCCTGCAAATTACGCTGAATGGCAGCCTTCTCCTGGCAAAATTCGACCTGATCAGCATTAACGACAAAACCGTTCAGATCTGTGATTGGAAAAGCTCCCGAACGATGCCAAAACGTCAATTTCTCCAGGAACGTATCCAGACTAAGGTCTACGCGCTGGTTGCTGCCCGCGCGCTACCCCAGACTCTCCGACCCATTGGCATGCATTATTGGGAAGCAGGTTTCCCTGATCAGCCAATCATTTTTGACATAGGGGATGCCCAATTACAAAAGTATGAAGAAACCCTCACGGATCTGATCACCATTATTCGTTCCCTTACAGTTGA
>DIWN01000070.1:63761-70830 GCA_002423495.1 Anaerolineaceae bacterium UBA6105
GATCAAGCCGGGTTCTAAGGTACCTCAATGGCTTATAATTAAATAAAAAATGGGCAGAACAGGGCTCGAACCTGCGACCTCATCTGTGTAAAAGATGCGCTCTGACCAACTGAGCTATCCGCCCGCGAAAGCATATTATAAACGAAAAATGAGAATCATACGATTCAAAACACAAGATACACCTCCCCAATTTGGCTGGATCCGCGACGGCAGAGTGGGCGTTATCCAGGGCGATCCCTTTGGCGAGTTCCGGCGCTTCGAAGAAAGCTACGAACTTTCCGAGGTGAAGCTACTGCTGCCTTGCCTGCCCTCAAAGATCATCGCCGTTGGCAGGAACTACCGCGCGCATGCCGCGGAGATGAATAACGATATCCCAAGCTATCCTCTCATTTTCCTCAAACCGCCCTCATCGCTTATTACCAATGGCGAGAGCATCATTCTCCCTCCCCAGAGCAAGCGCGTAGAGCATGAAGCCGAGCTGGCTATCGTTGTCGGAAAGACTTCCCGCTGGCTGACCAGGGAAAACTCACTTGATTCGGTCTTCGGCTACACCATCGCTAACGACGTAACTGCCCGCGACCTCCAGAAAACAGACGGGCAGTGGAGCCGCGCCAAAGGTTTTGACACCTTCTGCCCGGTTGGCCCCTGGATTGAGACAGAGTTTGACCCAACCGACGCCCTCATCAACTGCCACGTCAACAACTCTTTGCGCCAGATGAGCTCTACCCGGGAAATGATTTTCAGCGTGCAGCAACTCATGTTGTACATCAGCTCCGTCATGACCCTCAATCCTGGCGACCTGATCCTCACAGGCACACCTGCTGGCGTTGGACTGCTCCAGGCGGGAGATGTGGTCAGTGTGCATATCGACGGTATCGGCACGCTCGTCAACCCGGTAGCGGCCCAAGGTTAAATTGTGCCCTGGTTCATTGCGACTTTCTCCTTGTTTTTGCCAGGCTGTCAGAGCCTGAAACAAAAACGTGCCACCCTTTCGCCTTTACTTTCCCGTCTGAAAAGGTACAATCTATCCGTTATTGAAGCCTCCCACCAGGACAACTGGCAGATTGCTGAGCTTCAGATCGCAAAAATCGGGCAGAATCGCGCCCAATTGGATCGCGATCTTGCACAGGTGGTAACTTTGATTGAAAGCGATTTTCGTGATATCACCCTCACGGAAGTCAAAAACGAATTCTATATATAGCAGGTCATTTTGCAGACAATAAACTTGAATCAACTTGAAAAAATACTTTACCATGTCGAGAAACCAGGGCGATATGTGGGCGGTGAGCATAATCAGATCCTGAAAGACTGGGATCATATTCGCACACACGTTTGCCTGGTTTTCCCGGATATCTACGACATCGGGCAGCCAAACCTGGGTTTGGCGATTCTCTACGATATCCTCAACCAGCAGCCAGACATCCTCGCTGAACGCGCCTTTGCGCCCTGGCATGACCTTGAAGCGCAGCTTCGTGAAAACAAGATTCCGTTATTCTCACTCGAATCAAAACATCCGCTGGCACAATTTGACGTCATTGGCTTGAGCCTTCCCTACGAGTCTCTTTACACCAATGCCTTGAACGTGCTTGACCTGGCTGGGATACCCCTGTTGGCTTCCGAACGCGGCAGCGAGCATCCCCTGATCATCGCCGGCGGTCAGGCTTGTTTCAATCCGGAGCCTATGGCAGATTTCATTGACGTCTTTTTGATTGGCGAAGGTGAGGAAGTAACGCTGGAAGTTATTCGCGCGTTTGAACAACTCAAAAAAGCCGGAGCAGACCGCAAGGCAATTCTTCAGGGATTGTCAAAAATTCCTGGCGTCTATATTCCTTCACTTTACGAGATACACTACGCGCAAGATGGCATCATTACAAGCCT
Source organism: Anaerolineaceae bacterium UBA6105 (assembly GCA_002423495.1). GTDB lineage: Bacteria > Chloroflexota > Anaerolineae > Anaerolineales > Anaerolineaceae > Mesolinea. Next base: position 65,640 of record DIWN01000070.1, read on the forward strand.
TATGCCTTCAGAACCATGGGTTCCTGATACGGTTACCAAACGCATCGTCTCGCAGCTGCCACCTCACCCAACCCGCCTGATCGTCCCGAACATTGAGACGGTTCACGATCGCCTCTCAATCGAGATCATGCGCGGCTGCACCCGCGGCTGCCGTTTCTGCCACGCTGGCATTGTCAACCGTCCCGTGCGCGAAAGACCCGTTTCCGAAATCTTGCAGATCATTGAGGATGGCTTAGCCTCCACTGGTTATGAGGAAATTGGACTGCTCTCGCTTTCTTCTTCAGATCACACCCAAATCCTGGAATTAACCAAGGCAGTTTATGAGAAATTACATGATCGCAAGGTTTCTGTCAGTTTGCCATCCCTGCGCATCGCCTCGTTTTCTGTTGAGCTGATGGACGAGCTGCGTGATATCCGTCCTGGCGGGGGCTTCACGCTCGCCCCAGAAGCAGCCTCTCCTCGCATGCAGGCGATCATCAACAAGCCGCTCGACGATGAAGTTTTCGAAGAAACAGTCCGCACGGTGTTTGAGCACGGTTGGCTTTCTCTCAAACTGTATTACATGATCGGTCTGCCGGGTGAGACGATGGAAGACGTTCAGGCAATCCTGGATGCCGGCAAGCGGGTGCAGGCCATTGGCCGCCAGATTCGCGGCAACAGGGTTAGGGTTCACCTTTCGGTTGGCAACTTCATTCCAAAACCTCACACGCCTTTTCAGTGGTATCCACTTAATTCCACCGATGAGTTACAGGCTAAGCTGGATTTGCTAAAAACAGGACTTCACCGCACCGGTATCAAGCTTTCTTACAACATCCCGGATAACACCCTGCTCGAAGCCTGGCTCTCCCGCGGAGATAGACGCTTTGGGCAGGTTATCCTGCGTGCCTGGAAACTCGGAGCGAAGTTTGACGCCTGGGGTGAAAACACTAACATGCCGCTTTGGCGCCAGGCTTTTACTGAAATCGGCTTGGATCCGGACTTTTATGCCTACCGGGAGCGTGGATTGGATGAAGTACTTCCTTGGGATCACATCCACACCGGTGTTACTAAGGTTTTCCTCAAGCGTGATCTTGAATGGAGCAAGCTCGGCAAAACCCGTAAGGATTGCCGCGAGCAGTGCTACGCCTGCGGCATTCTGGATGCCTTTGGAAAAGAACGCCCCGTTTCACCGCTTGTCTACTGGGGGTGCCCATGAGCAGCCAGTCAATTCGCATCCGTATGACCTATGCCAAGCTGGGCAACCTGCGTTTTGTCGGGCATCTTGACCTTCAACGCGTCTTCGAACGGGCCCTTCGCCGCACAAACCTCCCCTTGCGCTACACCCAGGGCTTCAGCCCGCACATGAGGGTCAACCTGGCTTCAGCTCTGCCACTCGGATTCGTCGGTCAAGCCGAACAAATGGACTTCTGGTTGGATCAGGACATTCCTCTTAATGAAATCAGCAGCCGATTACTCACTTCACTGCCCGCAGAGCTGATTCTTAAAGATCTGCAAATGATCGATAATAAACTGCCCTCGCTTCAGGCATCGCTGCTCTCCAGTGAGTACGAGATTTTGCTCCCGGCTGAGATTGACCGACAAGCCCTTAAAGATCAGATCAACACGCTTCTGGATCAAGATACCCTGCCAGTACAACGACGCAAGAAAACTGTGGACCTCAAAAACCTGATCCTTGAGTGGCAGCTTCCAAGCGATAGTCCTGAGACACTTCTGAAGTTATCCATGAAATCAAGTCCGCTTGAAAATGGTCGTCCGGACGAATTTTTAGAGCTTCTCGGGATTGACCCGGCGGATTGCCTGGTTACCCGAACTAAACTGTTTTTTGAGGAGGAATAGTGGAAGAAAATTGCGTTTTCTGCTCCATCGTTGCTGGTCATACCCACGCCTGGAAGATTCTTGAGACCGAAACTACACTGGCATTCCTCGATGCCCACCCGGTTGGGCTTTATCACACGCTGATTATTCCAAAAGCCCATTACACAAACATTTTCACTGTCCCCCAGGAAGTTCTTGCAGACACAATAGAAACTGTCCGCCAGGTAAGCTTGCTTTATCATGAAAAACTCGGGCTTGACAACCTGCATGTTTTCAATAACTCCGGTCGTCTGGCCTTGCAAAGCGTTTTCCATCTTCATTTTCACATCCTGCCGCGCTACCCGGATGACGGTAATAATTTTCCAAGATTTACGCACTATCACCTCACAGATCGTTTTGAGGAGATGGTCGAAGCCTTAAAATAGAACTCACTGACATGAATGAAGATGATGCGGTGGTATAATGTGAAATCCTGTTTCCGTGGCCTAATGGATAAGGCACTGGCCTCCGAAGCCAGTCATGTGGGTTCGAATCCCACCGGAAACATTTCTGTTTAACTCATCAGGTCCATATATAAAAGGAGCCTACTATGAGCGATGAAAAACTTCTCCAGGAACTGGCCGAACTGCGGCAGAAGATCAACTATCACAGCTACCTTTACAACACGCTCGACCAGCCTAAAATCTCGGATTTTGAATACGATCAACTATACAATCGCCTCAAAGCGATCGAAGCAGAGCACCCCGAACTTATCACCCCGGATTCTCCCACCCAGAAGATCGGCAGCCAAATCTCCGAAAAATTTCAGAAGGTCAGTCACCCTGCCCCAATCCTGAGCCTGGCGAATGGCTTCGGCAGCCATGACGCGCTTGTCTGGTACGAGCGCATTCTCCGCCTTGACCAGCGGATCGCTCAGACGGATTTTCTGCTGGAGCCTAAGCTTGATGGTTTGACAGTCGTACTGCATTACACCAATGGAGTCTTTTCACTCGGCGCGACCCGGGGCGATGGCAGCATCGGCGAAGATATCACCGCCAACCTTCGCACAATTCCCAGTCTGCCTTTGCGCATCCCGGTCTTATCATCCTCCAACCCTGCACCCCAGAATATTGTATTTCGCGGAGAAGTATTTATTAGCAAAGCGGATTTCCAGGCACTAAATGCCGAACTTGAAGAAAAAGGTGAGAAAACCTACCTTAATCCGCGCAACACAGCCGCTGGATCTCTGCGCCAGCTGGATCCTTCAATCACCGCAACCCGCCCGCTTAAATTCTTCCTTTACCAGGTGCTGGAATCTTCCGGCCCACTCCCCCAGACCCAGTCGGGCATATTGGACTACATTGCCAGTTTCGGTCTTCCGGTCAATCCGCTCAGGTGGCACGCCAAAAACATCACTGAGGTGATCGAGACCTGTGAAAAAGAGGGGCTCAACCGCCACGATTGGCCATATCACGCGGATGGAATTGTGATCAAGATCAACGACCTCGAACTTTCTGATTCTCTGGGATACGTTGGCAAAGACCCCCGCGGTTCCCTCGCCTATAAATACCCTGGTGAGGAGGTGGAGACGACCCTGCTGGATATTCAGGTCAATGTTGGTCGCACAGGCGTGCTGACACCCCTGGCATTGTTGGAGCCAGTCAGCATTGGCGGTGTGGTTGTAAAACAAGCCACCCTGCATAATTTTGACTTTATTGCAGAGAAAGATTTGCGCATTGGCGATCGCGTTTTGCTGAAAAGAGCGGGCGAAGTTATCCCCTATATCGTAGCTGCCCTCAAGGAAAAGCGCGATGGCAGCCAAAAGACCTATGCGCCCCCAACTGAGTGCCCATCCTGTGGTTCCCAGGTTGAGCAGGCTCCTGGCGAAGTCGCCTGGTATTGCGTCAACGCAGTCTGCCCCGCTCAACTGACCCGCCACATCGAAAACTTTGCTTCGCGCTCGGCGATGGATATCACTGGTCTTGGAGAGCAGATTGTAGCCCAGCTGGTTGAAAGTGGACTGGTAAAAAACCTGCCGGATCTTTATCGACTGAGCAAAGATCAGCTCCTCACGCTTGACAAATTTGCCGAAAAGAAAGCCGAAAACCTTCTGGCAGCCATCCAGGCCTCAAAATCACAGTCTCTACAGCGCTTGATCATCGGATTGGGTATCAAAGGTATTGGCGAGGTTGCCGCGCGCAAATTAGCCCAAAAATATGGCAATCTTGACAAGATCTCGCAGGCAGGTTTCGACGAATTGCAGCAATTGGAAGGGTTAGGACCCAACCTTGCGGAGTCCATCGTGGAATGGTTCAATCTCGAGAGCAACCAGCATGTTCTGGATCAATTAAAAGAGCTTGGGCTCTGGCCGGTTGAAAGCACCAATTCGTCCACTAAAGAGCTCCCACTGACTGGGTTGACTTTTGTGGTAACTGGCACACTTGAAGGTTTTACCAGGGATGGGATCTCGGATTTCATCCTGTCCAACGGTGGAAAGGTTTCAAGTTCGGTCAGCTCCAAAACCTCCTACCTGGTGCTTGGCGCAGACCCCGGCTCAAAGTATGACAAAGCCCGTCAACTTGGCGTTCCGATCATTTCGGAAGAACAACTGCGAAGGCTCGCTTCCTCGTAACAGTTCGTTTTTCCAGTAGAACGAAATAAGTCCAGCCTGCCTGTGTCTTCTTCTTTCACTCCAAGCCAGCTTTCGCGTAGGTCAGGTTGCGTTCTTCAACCTGACATCACAAACCTCTGCATGATCCTTTTATTTGATGTATCAAGCACTCATCACGTCAGGTTCAAGTGAAGAACCTGACCTACACAAATTTCCTTTATAGAAAAAGCATGAAAAACAAGCCTCCGCGTAGGTCAGGTTACGAAGCCTGCCCCGTGTCTTTGTGCGGGGTTCAACCTGATATCACAAACCTCAGCATGACTCTTCTTATTGATTTAACAAGTGTTTATCTTCCTCATAAAAAGGCTACAAAAATGACTTTGGTTAACACAAAACCGCTCAGATTTCACTGAGCGGTTTTTAGGTGGAGATGGCGGGAATCGAACCCGCGTCCGAAAGATTAGACCCTCGGATCTCTACGAGCATAGTCAGTTGTTCAGGTTCGTCCGTCTGCAGATCAACTGACCGAACTGCATCCAGACTATCCGCTTGGACCCGAAAGTCCTCTTAGCTGAACCTCACGGCGCGATCCAGAGCATCCTGACTTTTATGACGCCTTTACTGGTCCCGATCAGGCAAACGGTCCCAGGAGACGTGACCTCGTCTAAGGAGGTCAGCTTCCAATCAATTAGCTTATGCAGCTAAAGGAAGGGTTGCGTAACTTGTGCGATTGGCACTTGTTTTTTTGTACTGATTTTACGAGGTCGGTACCTCTCGGCTCGCAAT
>DIWN01000057.1 GCA_002423495.1 Anaerolineaceae bacterium UBA6105
CATACTCTTCGAGCACGATGAGCCGACCTGCGGCTGATTCACACGGTTACATGCAGATCGCCTGCTGGAGACCTGGCGGTCAGACCCCGTGCTCGGTCGGGAGTGAGACTCATTTCGACCTACGGCGGATTCACACATTTACAGGCAGATCGCCGCGATCGCAAGCTCCCTCGCGATGACGGAATGATCAGGGAGTTTCGATATCTTTCGCCCAGGCGCGATTTGCGATGTACCAATCCACCAGGCGTTTCAGCCCTTCATCCAGCGGCACCTGGGGCTCCCAGCCAAGTTCCCGGCGGGCTTTGGTGACATCCGCCACGTTTTCAAATACATCCGCCGGATGGGTGGGGATATAGGTGATATTGCCTTTTTTGCCCAGAAGCTTTTCGAGTTTGTGCAAAAGCTGGTTGATGGTGATCACCTCATGCCCCCCGAGGTTGAAAACGTCAAAACCAACTGGCTTGAGTGCCAGCAGCGTGCCGCGGGCAATGTCATCCACGTACGTAAACCCACGTGATTGTTCGCCGTTGCCGGTGATCGTGACGGGTTTTCCCTCTGCAACCCATTGGCAGAAGCGAAACATGACCATGTCTGGTCTGCCGGCAGGTCCATAGACCGTAAAGTAGCGCAAAACGGTCACATCGATGCCGTAGAGATGATGATAGGAGTACGCAAAAGCCTCAGCACCCTTTTTGCTGGCGGCATAAGGCGCCAGGGGATGTTCGGTGGAAGCTGTTTCAGCGTGTGGTGGCTTGCCTTCATCGCCGTAGAGGCTGGAAGTGGACGCCAGGATGAACTTGGGCACGCCTTGATGGCGGGCATACTCGAGCATATTCAGGTTTCCAAGCGTGTTGGTGTTGAGGTAGCTCCAGGGGTCGGTGGTGCTGGCGCGCACGCCAGCAATGGCTGCCAGGTTGATGACCGCATCCGCCGATGGCACCATGGCAGACAGCCTGGCGATGAAGTCGCGGTCGGTGATGTCATCCCGGATGAAGTGAAAATTTGGCTGGGGCAGAAGCGCCTGCAGACGATGCTCCTTGACGCGGACGTCATAAACATGGTTGAGGTTATCAATCCCGAAGACGGTGTGCCCCTCGCGCAGCATCAATCCGGCCACAACTGAGCCGATGAAGCCTGCCGCGCCGGTGACGACGTAGACACTCATCAGAGTTTGATCACTTTCATGTCGTTTTTCGCCATACCTTTCAAGGCGTTGCGGGCATCAAAGATCAGCTGCGATTTTTCAAGGATCATCTTGTAATCGAATTTATCGTGATTGGTGATAATTGCCACGAGATCCGCCTTTTCAAGCATGGTCGAAAGCTCTTTTTCAGAAGACATTTGAACGCCTTCAATTTCAATCTCCGGAACGTAAGGGTCGTTGTAGGAAACGATGGCGCCCTTCTCACGCAGCAGGTGGATGATGTCCAGAGCGGGTGATTCGCGCATGTCGTTGATGTTGGGTTTGTAGGAAACGCCCAGGATCAGAATCTTACTTTCGTTAAGCGGTTTCTTATAGCGATTCAGGGCATCCTGGATGCGGGTGACCACGTAACGCGGCATGCTGGTGTTGATCTCGGAAGCGAGTTCGATGAAGCGCGCGGTGTAATTGAGCGTTTTCATCTTCCAGGAGAGGTAAAGCGGGTCTACCGGGATGCAGTGCCCTCCCAGCCCCGGTCCGGGGACGAATTTCATGAAGCCAAACGGCTTGGTGGCAGCGGCGTCGATCACTTCCCAGACGTCTACATCCAGCCGTTCGCACATTTGCGCCAGCTCGTTAACCATCGAGATGTTGATCATACGGAAGGTGTTCTCAAGTAATTTTGCCATCTCAGCGACTTCCGTGGTGGAGACGGGCACAACTGTTTCAAGCGCCTGCTGATACCACGCCACGGCCACATCGGTGCAAGCCTGCGTGATACCGCCAACAACCTTGGGGGTGTTGTAGGTGGTGAAGTCGGTGCGTCCGGGGTCGACGCGTTCAGGAGAAAAGGCCAGGAAGAAGTCCGTGCCGACTACGAGGTCGGAATTGGCTGTCAGTTTTGGCAGGACGAACTCGCGGGTGGTTCCAGGATAGGTGCTGGACTCGAGCACGATGATCATGCTGCGGTGCAGATAAGGGGCGATATCTTCGCTTGCCTGGGCAATAAAAGACATATCCGGGTCGCCAGTTTTGCGCAGAGGTGTGGGCACGCAAATGGAAACAGCGTCAATTTCACTGAGAGTTGAATATTCCGTTGTGGCGCGGATGCGACCTTTGTCGATGTGCTTGCGTAACTGGGCGTTGCTGATATCAGAAATGTAGCTTTCGCCGCGATTGACCATATCCACTTTTTCCTGGATGGGATCAATGCCTGTCACGCTGAAGCCGGCATTGGCAAAAGTCACGGCCAGTGGAAGACCCACATAGCCCAAACCAATCACTGCGATATTTGCTCGTTTTTTCTGAATATCCTGGATCAGGTCTTCTTTTACCATCTATTCCTTACCTTTCGATTAAAACAGGCTAAGCTGTTCGGGGGGACTGGTTTTTTCTTGCTTTTGTACTGATTTTGTCTCAGGTTCGAGCGCTTCCGCTTTAGGCTGGACAGGGGTTTCCAATTTGGGCTGGACAGCCGCCTCTTTGCCCAGTAATTGGGGTAATTTTGAGAAATCCTCAATCAAAGCAGGTCTCAACGCCGGTTGATGAAGGGCTGCCGCCGGATGGTACATCGTCACGATCAGTCTTTTGCCCACTTGGTGAGCTTGGCCGTGAATGCGGCTGATTTTGGCATTATCGATGAACTTTGCCATCGAAAACCTTCCGAGAGTGACAATCACTTTGGGGTCAAGCAGGGCGATTTGTTCGTCAAGGTAATTCGCACAGGCTGCGAGCTCTTCGGGCATGGGGTCGCGGTTGCCCGGCGGGCGGCATTTGACCACATTGGTGATGAAGACATCTTCGCGTTTCAGGTTGGCTGCAGCCAGTAATTCATCAAGAAACGCGCCAGCCTGACCCACAAATGGCTTTCCCTGCTGGTTTTCGTGATAGCCTGGTCCCTCACCAATGAACATGATGTCCACTGAAGACGGCCCTTCTCCGGGGACGGCATTTTTGCGCCCTTTTGCCAGCGGGCACTTCTGACAATGCAGGATTTCCTCGCTTATGATATTCAATCGATTTGTTTCTGACATAATTGTTTCCAGTGAATGATTCTACCCTATCAGCACGCAATTAAGACGAAAAAGTTTGTTTTAAGTTCCTCAGAAATTCCAAGTCCAAGGGGTCCAGATCCAGCAAAAGGGCGTCCTCATGTTCAGCTTGATAATAATTGGGGCGTAAGCCAACGACCTTGTAGCCAAAGCCGTAATACAGGTGGAGCGCTTCAGCATTACCCGAGCGCACCTCCAGCAGGGACTTCACCGCTCCCCGTTCAGCTGCTTGCAGCAGCCCCTCCGCCAGCAGTCTGCGCCCGATGCCGCGGTGGCGGTAGCCTGGGTGGACGGCGATGGTGGCGATGTGGGCTTCGTCCACAATCAGCCAGATAACCAATGCTCCCACAATGGTTTGACCTTCGGGCGCGTCTGCGTCTTCTGCGACCAGGCACACGCTGTAGTTGTTGGCTTTTAGTTCGTATTCAAAAGATCCCTGGGGCCAGGGATCCGCAAAAGAAAGGCGGTCGAGGGCAGCGACTTGCGGCAGATCGTCCGATTGCATGCCCCGCAGCCTGATTTGGCTGGCATCAGAGCGCGCGCTCATAGATCGGGCACATTGCTTAATGTGTGCACATAAATTGGCGCAAGGCTGGCAGCGTCATCTGCTTGCCCTGCCTGGATCTTTGCCCAGGCCAGTTCTGCCAGGACTGCCGGACGGCGCAGGCAGAGGCTGGGGGGTGCCAACCGTGCGGTCTTCCACTTGCGCCCCAGGATCTGGCGTGCCTCGGCATCCATCTCACCCACCACGTAAATTGGAGACTTGATGGTGGCAGCCATTGCGCGGATATCATCCACACTGATGTCCCCAAGTGCTTGCCATATGCCTTGTTTGTATT